>JAHEZR010000045.1 GCA_023251005.1 Ignavibacteriota bacterium
ACATTTACAGTATTTGCACTATCGAAACGATAAACTCTGCCGTTGCTAGTGCCGCAGTACAGACGGTTCGCTGCAGTCTTCGAGATACCGAGCGCGGTGTAAGTCACGCCCGGAATGTTTGAGCTGGAGAGAGTGTCCCAATTCACAGTCGTTGTATTCGACGATTGAAGAGGTATCGCGGTAAGATCATTGTTTCTCCAGACCATATTTCCGCCACCGACATACATCAACTTATTGTTATTTGGGTCGAGCACAAATGGATTGATAAAGAGAAAGCCTGTTCCGCCGGTCGGGTCCACTCTCGTGAAGTTTGAAATCGATCCAAAATCGTTCACCAAGAATCGATAGACAAGCCCATTCTGCGCAGAGAGATAGTATGATGACCCCCCGTCTGCGATAGCACAGTAGGAACCGTCTCCAGTCAACAACTCGCTCCATGGACTTGAGGCGCTCAAGCTGTTTGTGAACCACGTTCCATTGTCCTGCATTCCTCCGATGATAATATTGCTCGCAGTTGCTGAGTGGTCGATCGCGATCGTATAGAATTGCGTGGTGAAGTATCCGTTGTTCATCGACTCCCAGACCACAGTTGAGGAAAGATCATCATTCGTTCTTTGAACTCCTCCGTCGTTCCCTGAAAACATGACGGAAGGATTCTCCGGATGAAATACAAGAGCATGCTGGTCCGGATGATGAATCGGGTATCTGGCGAAGGTACTTGGATTCGCATACCCACCTATGCGGCGTGTGGCCAGTGTGTCTGCAAACCCACTCGTCGATCGATAGAGATTAGTCCCGCCTATGAAAACTGTTTCGGGGTCGTTAGGCTTTACCTTCACGACTAAGTTGTAGGAACCCTGAGAATCGAACCTCCCACTCGCGCCCGCTTGGTTTGGAAGATTGGCCGATCTGTTTTCCCAGACCCCACCCAAACCCAAGCCATCTCCAGAGATATAGGCGTATTTCCACAGACTGTGATTATTCAATCCAGATCCAGGACTATCCGCCAGGAAATAAAGGATGTTCGGATTTGAAGGCGCGATGCCTATAACCACACGCCGGTAGGTTGTCGGCCAGTCGGGAGGCGTGATGTTCGTCCAATTGACACCATCGGGCGACCGCCAGATACCTCGTGATGCAGAGCTGACTCCCTGCGTGTTACTCGCCTCACTAAGAGTAGCATAAACCACGCCGGCTGAGGTGATCGCAACGTCTGTGTACGGCGATGACGAACTGGAAAAACTTCCCAGAACAGTTCTCCAGGAAATCCCACCGTCCGTAGATCGACTCACCCCCCCGAACGTGGCAGCGTAGACTTCGTCTTGTATGGCATTCGAGCGATCCGTGACGATGTCCCAAACATAGTCGAATGGCTGATCGAATAGATTGGGATTGTTTGTCACAGTTGAATCAAGTCGAGTCCACGTGATCCCATCATTTGCTGATTTGAAAATTCCGTCGCCTCTGTATGAAGCGCCTCCGCCGTTTGCAGAATTGCCTCTGAATTCTCCGGTGCCATAATACCAGATGTTTGTCTTTCCGGATCGGGTGTCCTGTGCGATACAAGTGACGCCTGGTAAGTCTCCTTTACTCGTGACTCTCGTCCAGGTCACACCTCCGTCAACCGATCGCCACATCCCTCCAGAAACCCCACCGGCGAGGATAACGTTCGCATTGTTAACATCGACTGCTAAAGCTCTTGTCCTCCCTCCTATATTAAACGGACCTCGCGCAATCCAATTTGCAAGTTGAACGTTCGCCCTTCTTCCAGCTTTTTGAAGGCTCGGGGGGATGAGGGATTCCCGTGTCGGCAGAGTTGAGGCAAAAGCGAGCTCTTTCTCTCGAATGTCTGGCGGTATTTCGCCTGTCGTCGGATCGTGAAGTCTCAACCAATCGTACTTCGATCTTGCCTCGGGATCTTCTGCAGTACCGAGAGAGGCGACCACCCCCTCGACCAATTCCCGGATGTTGATGGTATCGATAGAGATCGGACAGAAATCTCCACCAGCATAGAAACAAAGGCCGAGAAGGAGAAGTGTGACCAGCAGTTTCTGTTTCATCACTCTACTGATTTAACTCTTCGGATTTAGCCATGAGATCGCCGTATCAATGGGAACTATCTTACTTCGTAACCATAAACTAGAAAAGAGACAGTGCCCGAGTCCTTGGACATAGGCTCGTCATGGGCACCCACATCCGCAAGGAACCGTGAACCCACACGGACGCCGGGATAATTCTCAGTCATGTTCGGAAATAAACCTTTCGTTGGGCCAACGGTGAACACGAACATCACTTGAATTCTCTCTCCCTTTGACAGTGGACGGACAAACGCCTGACCATAGCCCAAAATAGAATCGACCCGCACAATTGCTTGGCAAGGAACTCTGGCACAAGGACTCGCCGTCTCACCTGACTGCAAGGTGGAATCTATGGCAAGAACTGTCGCAACGATCCGGCATTTATTGGGCGCGATTGTCTCGCCGACAACAGGGGGCTTTACATCCGTCTCCGACCCGCCTTTCAAAGCCCTCTCTCGACGTGCCCCACTGCACAAAAGAAAGAACAGCGAAAGACCAGTAAGAAGAACTCGTCCAATGATTGGATGCTTCTGATTCACTCCTTTATCAGATATATTTTAAGGAGACAAGACGGACATAAGAGTCTCCTCCACAAGCCCGCTCATATGCAGGTCGATGCCTGTTGGTTGAAAGAAAAACTTCATCAGACTGCGTTAGTTGATAGTCAGCGGCCCCCCCTACTTAGCCTCTATCAGCTAACACGACATCGGGGATTAAACAGGAGACAAAACTGAAGGAATAGATCGCGAAACTGTTTGAGGTCGTGACGAGTCGAAGTGTGTGCTCGCCGAACTCTGGGTTTTTGACAAGGTTGTACATTCTCCCTTCGTCAATCGTGAGAATTGTCCTCCCTTGTTCATCAGTCGAGATATCATCCCCCCTCATATCTGACCCCAATGTACGGTCGTCCTGGGTCACGAATACATGGAAATCCTTCTCTCCTTCAGGTTTGATCACTGCGTTAACTTCGAGCGCATGATAAGGGAGAACGATGGATCCCTCACCGTTCGGTCCTCCCTCGTAACGAAGAGAATCTCTGTCGATGAACCAGCGTCCGGTAAGATAGAAACGCCCTTCGACGTAGACTTTCGGGTCGGAGTAGTCGATCGTGGAATCTAAGTTGAATCCTTCAATGTTCCCAATCATTCCACGCACGTAGCCCGTGTAGATTTCAGGAGTTGCCCGATAACACACGGCACCTATACGATCAACGTCCCGCAATGGTTGCATTAACATCGGCAACTCACCGTGGTATCCTGCTTCAACGAGGAGAGCTTGTATTGAACGTTCGGTCGTCCCGTAATTACCCTCGTCGAGATGATAGTATCGGATGTAGCCATCACGATCTATCAAATACTTAGCGGGCCAAGCACGGTTTGCATACGCACCCCAGATTAGATACTCGTTATCCGTAACAACAGGATAAGAGATGCCAAGCCGCTTAATGGCTCTCTCGATTAACTCGGGATTGCGGGCAAACGGAAATTCGGGGGTATGAACACCAATGACGACGAGGCCTTTATCGCTGTATCGGCGATGCCACTCTTTCAAATAAGGGATTGTGTGAATACAATTAATGCAGGTGAAATCCCAGAAATCAATAAGGATTACTTGTCCTCTGAGGGCGCTGATCGCTACAGGTTCTGAGTTGAACCAGAAGTCACCGTAGATTTCGGGTGCGTGAACAGTCTTTGTACCAATTTCCAACTTTCGCCGCTCTCAGTTGTTGGCGCAGGATGAAAAAGCTTGCTTCTAAATTTAGGAATGGAAAAGGTTAAACGCAAGACCTAACCACATGATTTTCATGCTCCTTTGATCACAATAACGAACTCGCCGACTTTGTCTTTTCCACTGAAATAGGCAAGCAAATCCTCTGCTTTCCCGCGTTTGATCTCCTCCGTCGGCATCGTTAGGTCAAATGCTATACACATCTCCCTCTTGTCACCTAAAACCTCAACGATATCCTTCAAGAGCGGAACGAGACGATAGGGAGCCTCCATAACCGCAACGGTCCTTTTTTCACCGCGCAAACTCTGTAGCTGCCTTCTTCGAGCATCTCGCTTTGGCGAGAACCAACCGAAGAAGAGAAAGTTATCAATGGAAAATCCGGAGACGATGAGTGCTGGAAGGAGTGAGTTCGCTCCAGGGACTGGGACGATCTTCACATTTGCCGAAATCGCCTCACGGACAAGGAATTGTCCTGGGTCTGAAAAGACAGGCGTCCCTGCATCAGAAATCAACGCGATATTTTTGCCTTCGAGCAGCCGGTCGAGGATCCATCGCGTGCTTGCTCGTTCATTATGTTCGTTAAGATTCTCGAGAGGCTTTTGAATCTCATACTTCGCGAGGAGGCGCTTTCCTTCCTTGAACTCTTCGCAGATCACGATGTCCACGTCGCGCAGAGTCCGTAAGGCCCGAAGAGAGATGTCTTCGTCATTTCCAATTGGGGTCGAGACGAGATAAAGCACACCAGACATTGGTAAGATTCCCCAAAGGTCTACAGCTTGTGTTTCGAACTCTTCATCCCGCTGTGACCAAAACCACCCCTTCCACGTCCACTTGGTTTGAGTTGTTTGACTTCCTTCAATCGTGCTCGCACGTACTTAGCCACAACCATCTGCGCAATGCGATCACCCCGCCGAATGATAAAGTCCCTCTCTCCAAAGTTTGTTAGAACCACTTTTATCTCGCCGCGATAGTCAGAATCAATGGTGCCGGGAGAGTTGAGAATCCCCACTCCATGTTTGGCTGCGAGGCCACTCCGTGGACGAACTTGCGCTTCGTAGCCCTTCGGAAGCTCGATCGCAAAGCCGGTCGGAATGAGCTTGGTTTGACCTGGCCGAAGTGTAAGTCTTGCCTTAATCGCTGCGCAGAGGTCCATGCCTGCAGCTCCCTCAGTGATATATTGTGGCAAAGGGATGTTGTGCGAAGCAGACCCCAGTCGAGTAATCTTTAGTATCATGAAGACGAAGGTAGAGCGAGCAGCCGTTTCGATGAAATACGTAGAGCGTGAGGTGATCGCCGGTAACTTGACTTGATCTTAACCAACGGCTTGAGCAGGGGTAGGAAAACTAACAGAAGCTGCCGGCTTGATTTTCTTCTCAAACTCATCGCGGAATCGTTTTATGAAACTCTGAACAGGCCATGCAGCACCGTCACCCAAAGCACAAATCGTGTTGCCTTCGATGTTATTCGCGACCTCGACGAGCAGATCGATATCCTCCGACTTCCCGTCACCCGCATCGATGCGATTGAGGATTTTCCACATCCAGCCTGTGCCCTCGCGGCAAGGCGTACACTGGCCGCATGACTCATGGTAATAAAACTTGGTCAGCCGAATCAAGACTTTCACAAGATCCGTATCCTCATCCATAACAATAACGCCGGCTGTTCCGATCGCCGAACCAACGGCTTTCAGGGAATCGGCGTCCATCCGTAGCCCCTCGATCTCATCACCTCGGATAACAGGCGTCGAGGACCCTCCTGGAATAACTGCCTTGATGCGCTTGTTCCCCGAAACTCCACCAGCATGTTTATGGATTAAGTCGGTAAGAAGAATTCCTGTGGGTAATTCATACACTCCCGGTTTATTAACATGCCCACTCACACCATAGAGGATGGGCCCCGGATGTCGCGGGGCACCGATCTTCGAATACCAGTCAGCGCCGTTTTGGATGATGATCGGGACATTTGCGATTGTCTCAACGTTATTGATCGTCGTAGGGCATCCCCAGAGTCCGACCTGAGCAGGAAATGGCGGCTTCACGCGCGGGTAGCCTCGATCGCCTTCGATCGAATTCATCAACGCCGACTCTTCACCGCAGATGTAAGCCCCAGCACCCTTATGAATGTAGATCTCAGTGCTGAATGAGGTCCCCAGAATGTTCTTCCCCAGAAACCCCTTTGCATACGATCCGTCTAAAGCCCGTTGGAAGAGTTTAATCCATCGAGCGTACTCTCCGCGGATGTAGACGTAGCTCACTGAGATGCCCATCGCGTAGGCTGCGATCAACGTGCCTTCGATGAGCATATGTGGATTGAACTCGAAGATCTGGCGATCCTTGAAAGTTCCGGGTTCCGATTCATCCCCATTCACACAAAGATACTTTGGCTTTGCGCTCTCTTTCGGCATGAAACTCCATTTCAATCCCGTTGGAAAGCACGCACCTCCTCGACCTCGCAAACCTGATTTCTTTACCTCCTCGATGACATCAGCGGGCTTCATCGTGAGCGCTTTTCGGAGGGCCACATAGCCACCCTGCTTCTCGTAGAGATCGAGGTGGTGTAGGTTTGGAATATCTGGCAAGAAATATTTCTGAGATAAGTCCATTTGTTACTTCAATCTCATCAAGATCAGATCGATTTTCTCTTTCGTGAGGTTTTCAAAGTATTCATCATTCACCTGCATCATCGGAGCCGTTCCGCAGGAACCAAGGCATTCCACTTCAGTCAAAGTGTATTTCTTGTCCACACTTGTCTCGCCGACTTTTATCCCGCATTTTTGTGAGATATAATCAACAATCTTTTCAGCGCCAAGTAACTGACACGAAACATTCGTACAAATCTGAAGATGATGCTTACCAATTGGTTTGTCGTGGAACATTGAATAAAACGACACCACTCCGAGAACGTGTCCGTAGGGGATGTTGAGCAACCTGGCAACTTCCTTCATTGCTTCCTGGGAAATCCAGCCGTACTGTTCTTGGGCGAACCAGAGTACGGGCAGAAGAGCAGCCTTCGCCGTCGGGTAACGTTTTTTTATTTCTTCAACTCTCTCCAGGTTTTCCACGGTAAGCATCTAGAAATTCTTAACTTTTGAATTCCAAATAACAATCGAAAATTGACAATCCGCAATCCTATTTATCCGCTTCTCCCATCACAGGGTCGAGACTACCGATGATGGCAACAACATCCGAAATCATCTGGCCCTTAAGAAAAATTGGCAAGGCTTGCAGGTTTACCATTGAAGGCGCCCGGATCTTCAACCGCCAGGGATTCCCCGATCCATCACTCATGATGTAGAACCCTAACTCTCCTTTGGGTGATTCGATCGCGTGATAGATTTCGCCCACGGGTGGATTAATTCCGAAATTGATTACCATGAAGTCTTCAATCAGCTCCTCCATCTTTGTGTAGATCCGTTCTTTCTTAGACAGAACCTGTTTTGGCTCGGCGGCCCTGACAGGTCCCCTTGGCATCCTCTCCAGCCCCTGGCGGACAATCTTCGTGCTTTCCTTCATCTCTTCTACCCGCACATAGTAGCGTGCGAGGCTATCTCCTCCTTCAAAAACTGGAATGAGGAAATCAAACCGGTCGTAAACGAGGTACGGTTCTGCCCGACGAAGGTCGAAGTCGACGCCACA
>JAHEZR010000218.1 GCA_023251005.1 Ignavibacteriota bacterium
GCCTCCGTAACCTTCGCACCGCTCATGAGTCGAGCGACTTCGCGGACGCGATCATCGACCGGGAGTTTTCGGATTCGAGTAAATGCTCTCCCGCCTTCTTCGATCTTCTCGACGACGTAATGCTGATCAGCCGCTCCTGCGATTTGGGGAAGATGTGTGATCACGATAATCTGGTGAAATTTTGAAAGGTTCTTCAGACCCAATCCCACGGCCTGAGCAATCCGCCCGCTGATTCCAATGTCAATCTCATCGAAGATGAGAAGGGGAAGCCGGTCCGCTTTCGCCAGAATGGATTTCAGTGCGAGCATGATCCGGGAGATTTCTCCGCCCGACGCGACCTTTGCCAGCGGTTTCAGATCCTCTCCAATATTCGTCGATATGTAGAATTCGGTAAAATCGATTCCCTTCGAGGTTGTCTCAAAGAAGTCTTTCTCCAGCTTGACGTGTGGACTCGATCCAACCGAGTCTCCACCAGAGGGCAGCTGTCGGTTTTCGATCCGTGCTTCAAAGGAAGCGTTCGGAATACCGAGCTTTTCAAGTTCTTCCACAATTGCTTTGTTCAGCTGCCGCGCGACCTCCTTTCGCTTCAAGGAGAGACGATGGGCGATCTCAGAACAAAATGTGCGTTCTTTCTCGATGTCCTCTTCCAGCTTGTGGAGTGCTTCGTCGAAAGTCTCCGCCAGATCGACTTCCGCACCCAAACGTCGTCGACGCTCAAGGATAGAATCGATCGACCCGCCATATTTTTTCTTCAGGAGCGAGAGGCTACCGAGCCGTTCTCTTGTCTGCTCCAATTTCTCAGGATTGAATTCGATCTTCGATCTGTACGCTTGAACTGTTTTTGCCAGCTCTCCGACGATGGCTCCCGCTGCTGAAGCCTCCTTCACCGATTCCTCAAACGCCTTGTCGATCTGCTGGAGTCCCTCGAGCATACGGCTGATCGATGCCAACTGATCCTGGAGTGAGTTTTCACTCTCGTACAGAACCCCATACAACTGGCTCGTGACCTCGTGCAGTTTCTCGGCGTTCTCGAGAATCTTTAACTCCTGTTCGAGCTCATCTTCTTCACCCGCGTGAGGATTAACAGCATCAATTTCCTTTATCTGGAATTCGAAGAGATCATGCTTCTCTTTTAACTGCTGCTCACGCTGCCGCAGGCTACGAAGCATTTCAAAAAGTTCCTTCAGGCGATCGTATGAACGCTGAAAATCTGAGAGCATGCTCGCAGTGCCGCCGAACTCGTCAAGCCGGTCGGTATGCGTGTCTACCTTGAGCAGCGATTGGTGCTGATGCTGACCGTGGAGGTCAACGAGAAGATCTCCGACCGAGCTGAGCACTGTGAGAGTGGTCGGCGTATCGTTCACAAAGCATCGACTCTGGCCTTTGACTGAAACTTCTCTGCGAAGAACAAGATCATCGGCAAAGTCGATATGATTCTCTTCCAGCAGTTTATTTAACTTTCGATTTCCGGCAATGAGCAACACTCCCTCAACGACAGCCTTTTCAGCGCCCTTGCGTACAACGTCGGCACTCGCGCGCTCACCGAGGATGAGGCTCAGCGCTTCAATGATGGTGGATTTGCCGGCGCCGGTTTCGCCCGTGAGGACATTCAAGCCGTTCTCAAACTCCACCTCAATCTCGTCAATCAACGCGTGGTTTCGAATGTATAGGGACTTTAACACTTGAGGTGTTGTTGGAGTGAAGGAGTATCGATCGTGCTAGC
Organism: Ignavibacteriota bacterium; assembly: GCA_023251005.1. Next base: position 1,724 of record JAHEZR010000218.1, read on the forward strand.
TTTGCACTAATTTAGACGATTTTTTGTCAATTTCAAGGAAGGCTGAAGACAAGTTATTGCGCAAGAGGGGGAGAGGCGAGAGCGACACCATTTAATTCAATGGAATATCAGGTTCGAGTTCTGGAGGATAAAACTTGATTTCCGGGATTTCGCCCAGCAATCTATAGTAGAAAGCATAGCGGTAAAACTCGGAGAGGCTCTCCACCGCTTCCTCATCGAGTGTGAAGTTGAAAGAAGAAAGATAAACCCCGCAATCTTCAGGAGAGCTCTGCTCTTCCTTCGCAGCAGAAAGAGCGATGTCGCTCAGATGGTGCTGTCCCTCCTCGAAGGAGCGCTTCAAAACGTAAAGTTTGCTTGGAGTCAGCGCGGTTCGATGCGCGAGCCAAAGTGCATGGACGTACGGAAGATCGGTTAAGTCCGCCCATTCCTCGACAAGATCGACTGTGCACTCGGTATCAAGGGAAGCAAAGAGGGAAGGCCCGCCGACGAGAAGCGCTGCATCGGCCTTCGCGAGCATGGCGGGGATGTCGGGTAGCATCGGAATGAACTGTGGATTCGTCTCGTACTTCTCGCTGAGAATGATTTTGGCGAGGACGAGCTCGGAAGTTAGACCGATGTCTGCAGCAATGGTGTTGATCTTTCGCAGTCCTTCCCGGAAGTGGAGAAGGGCGGTGCGGTTGCCGGTACTGCTGCTCACACAGATGTTTGGAACGATGCAGTACTCGGCACTATTGCGCGCGTAATCGATGGGAGAGAGAAGTGCGGCGTCGAGTTCCTTTGACTTGAGCCGCAGGGCGTTCCGGGAGGAGAGATCTGTTTGCAGATCGATGTTCTGGGCACCATGCTCCAATCCGTACGTGAGCGGTCTTGTGTAGAGGTAGCGTGGGATACCATATCGGTTTCCCATTAAGCTTTCCTCCGCTCGTCAGGCGCTCGTCTTTTGTCGAATTTGTCTTGAGGCGAGTTCTCGGAGGTAGTAGAGCTTTGCCCGGCGGACCCGACCTTCTTTCACGCGCTCAATCTTCTTGATGCGAGGCGAGTGGAGAG
>JAHEZR010000046.1:0-6182 GCA_023251005.1 Ignavibacteriota bacterium
GTCCTGGCAGTTACGCAAAGCGCGAGCCGGGCCCGGGTCAGCTGTTGATCGTTTGTGACGACCCGGTGATTGTGATAAAACCTATGGAAGGCAGTTGCAACTTCGGTCAGGTATTCACACAGTCGATGAGGTTCGAAAGCGATTGCACAGGACTCCACGACTTCGGGGAAGTCGAGAAGCAATTTGATCAAGGCAAATTCCTCCGGCTCCTTCAACAGGGAGACGATGCCTGGACTCGACTGAGGCGCCAGAATGCCCCCGAGCTCATAGCCAAATTCCTTCGCTGTTTCTTCAGCAAATCGAATGATGCTCGCGATCCTCGCGTGCGCGTATTGGACGTAGTAAACCGGATTCTCATCGGATTGCTTCTTCGCAACATTGAGGTCAAAATTAAGATGGCTTCCAATACTCCGCATGAGGAAAAAGTACCGCACGGCATCTGGCCCCACTTCGTCGATGAGTTCGTCAAGAGTAACGAACGTCGCGCGCCGTGTCGACATCTTCACAACAGCACCTTCCTGGACAAGCGTAACAAATTGATGAACGAGAACTTTGATGCAGCCCGTGTCATAGCCAAGCGCCTTGAGGCCGGCGAGAACATCCGGATAGGTTGCTGCGTGGTCGGCACCGAAGACATCGACGATCAACTGAAAGCCGCGCTTGAACTTTTCTCTGTGGTATGCAATGTCGGGCAAACGATAGGTTGGCTCTCCCGTACTTTTCACGATGACCTTATCTTTTTCTTCACCGAAGGCAGTCGCTTTGAACCAGACGGCGCCCTCGTTATCGTAGGCGAAGCCTCGCCGACGGAGCTCTTCGATCACTTCCCTGACTTTTCCTTCCTCATAGAGACTGTTCTCGTTGTAGAAAACATCAATTTGAATACCGAGCCGTGCACACGTTCTTTTGATGTCACCAAAAATCTCAGTCTCTGCCCGTTGCTTGAAAATCCCCTCTGCGGTCTCGCTCTTCAGCTTTTCTCCATACTCTTCATAGAGTCGCTTCGCAATGTCTTTGATGTAGTCTCCTTGGTAATAGTCTTCCGGGAAGGAAACTTCTTCACCAAGAAGCTCGAGGTACCGGAGTCTTACAGAATCTCCGAGGACGCGCATTTGACGACCTGCGTTGTTGAAATAGTACTCTCGCGTCACGTCATGTCCAGCCCACTGCAGGAGATTAGCCACGGTATCTCCGAAAACCCCATTCCGACCGTGGCCAACCGTGAGTGGCCCCGTAGGATTCGCGCTCAGGAATTCTACCTGAGTCTTTTTTCCTCCGCCTATGCTTGATCGTCCGTATGAGGCGCCGCTCTCAAGGATAGACGAAAGTTCATTCAGATAGAAACGATCCGTGAACCAGATATTGATAAAACCTGGACCAGCGATCTCAACTTTCTTGACAAACTCTTTTTCGAGTTCAAGCGCACTAAGGATTTCCGTCGCAACCTCTCGGGGCTTTTTCTTCTGAGTTTTTGCCAGAAGCATCGCGACGTTGGTTGTGAGATCACCGTGCTCCGGAAGGCGTGGTTTCTCGAAGATGAGAGGTACTCCATCCCCGAAGTCCAGACTTCTCAACGCTTCTTCAAATTTCGCTTTCAGATAATTCTTCATGTGGAACGCTTCTTCGATAAGCGACTGCTCCCTGCCTTCTCCAACTTCTGATTCGTTATCTTTTCTCCTTCATCCTGGACATACTCGAACTTCGCATCGCCCCAGAGACGCTCAAGGTTATAATACGATCGGATCTCTCGTTGGAAGATATGGACAACAACATCGACATAGTCTAGAAGAACCCAGTTCAGATGAGAATAACCTTCGTTGTGCCACACCGCATGGCCGACCCTTTGCATTCCGGTGATGACAGCATCTGCAATTGCTTTAACTTGCGTGTCGGATCCCGCTGAACAAATAACAAAGTAGTCTGCCACAGAGCTGATCTTTCGTAAATCGGCAATTACGACATCGGAGGCTTTCTTTGTGAGGGCAAACTGCGCGACCTTTCGTGCAAGCGTCTTCGGCGTCACAACATTATTCCCTTCGACATAGTCTTACCTTTTTGCTTCAACATTCCAAGATCGGTAATGAACGATGGAAAAACTTGGATAAGAAACGTCCCGGAAATTTCGGAACGTGCTCGCTGAAGGACTATGGGTTCTTCCTTTTGCGGACATCCCCTGGGGTTAGAAGACTGATCGTCTTCCAGTCACTTAGACATTAAAAAAATAACCGAGCATCCCGCCTATAGCGGAATGTCCGGTTATCGGAAAATTTCCAGTGCGGATTTCTAACTTCTCAGCGATAGAACTCGTTGCCTTGATAGAACGGACTGTAGAGATAGGGTGAATAATATCCCCCATAAAAGGAGTAGGGAAGCTGGCGGTATTGCAACTGAATGAGCATGTTATCGAATGGACGGTAGTTCACCTCCGCTCGATTAATGAAGAGCTTGCTTAAGTTGTCCTGGAACTGTTTTCCATAGGAATTAAACGGCGAGTGCATGAGGCTAATATCCAGCCGGACATTGAGGGGGTCGGAAATTTTGTAAAACATGCTGTTCGTATACATACCTATCCCCATGTTTTTCCCCGACATGAGCATGTACGAGAAAGAATAGCTGTGCCGCATCGAGAAGTTCTCTGGATCGATTAAGCCAAGAAAGAGACCCGAGCCCTCCGGCCGAATCATCGACTCTGCTACGCGTGGTTTCTCTTCCGTCTGAGACTTGAATTGAGAGACCACGACGCCTGGGAGAAGAAGAACTGACATGGCAACGACGGGCAACATGCGTTTCATTTCTCAAGCTCCTCTCTGCTGAGTTAGTTCAAACCCTAAGTTGATGATAGTGAAATTCAGGTTGATTGTCAATACCCCGAGGAGCCTTCAGCCTCGGCTGCGACGACTTGAGTGTGCCATTACAAGCTCCTGAGCTTCGTTCAAATCATCGGAGGTGTTAATACCGTGAACTTCCTTGAAATCCCTTGCTTTCACAGCCAAGACCGGAAGCTTTTCTCTCCAGAAACACTCAAAGACTCCCGTCAGATAATATTCATGCTGAGCATTCGTGGGCTGAAGGCCTTTCAGCGCATGGAAAAGTTCCACCTTCTTAAACACATAAATCCCAGAATTAATTTCCGTAACCTGCCTTTCAAACTCGGTCGCGTCTCTCTCTTCCACGATCCTCTCAACAGAGCCATCAGCATGGCGTAGGATGCGGCCATATCCCATCGGGGTTGAAGCCTCAGCCGTCAAGATTGTCGCCACTGCATGGGTCGTCTGATGATCAACCAGCAATTTTCGTACCGTCTGTTCCCTAAGTAACGGGACATCCCCCGAGAGCAGGAGAACATCACCTTCAAATCCCTCGAGCACTTTCTCAGTCTGGAGAACTGCGTGTCCCGTCCCGAGCTGCTCGCGTTGTTCGACAAAACTTACACGGTCACCAAACTGGTCAGTGACATGTTCCACGACTGCGTCTCGCTGATGTCTGACGACGAGAATGGTCTTGAGCGAATTGAGCCGAAGTGCGAGCCTAACCACGTAATCGATCATCGACTTGCCATTGACCTCGAAGAGGACTTTGGGCATGTCCGGATTGTTCATCCGTTTTCCTTTGCCAGCAGCAAGGATCACGGTGACGACAGATTCGACGGTAAGCTTTGTTTTTTTGAGTTTCATGGAGCAATCAAAGTGTTATCGATTAGCCTCGTATTGCCAATCCGAATTGCAACTGCGATGAGAACTTGCCGCTTGCTTTCAAGCTCACGGAGATCAGCAAGGGAGTCAGGGTCAACAACTGCGACATAGTCCAGAGTGGCGTTTTTCTTTGATGTGATCAGCGTCTCCATACCCTCGATGATTTTTTTCACATCTCGTTCACCTTTCCGAACCATGTTCTCGGCAAGATCAAGCGATCGCCGCAGCAGTGGCGCCTCCGTCCTTTCCACAGGATCGAGATAGACATTTCGAGAACTCATCGCCAAGCCATCCAACTCTCGGATGATCGGAGCGGCAATAATTTCGATATCGAAATTCAAGTCTCTCGCCATCCGTTTGATGATAATTGCCTGCTGTGCATCTTTCTGTCCGAAGACAGCTACATGAGGCTTCGTGATGTTAAACAGTTTTGCAACCACAGTCGTTACGCCGCGAAAGTGAGTGGGGCGAAATTTTCCCTCAAGCATTTTCGAGAGCTTTTCCACTTCGATGTAGGTGAGGAACAGTTGAGGATACATTTCGGCGGTCTCGGGAGTGAAGAGAATATCGCACCCGGCACCTTCTGCAAGTCGGCAGTCTCGCTCAAAGTCTCTCGGATATCGCTTGAAGTCCTCGCTTGGACCGAATTGAGTCGGGTTCACAAAAATAGTAAGGATGACGACATCGCTTTTTTCTCGTGCATGCTTTACAAGGCTAAGATGCCCTTCATGCAGATAGCCCATCGTTGGGACAACTCCGATCCTTTTTCCTTGGAGGCGGAGGTCGTCTGCCGTCTTCTGCATCTCTCTGATTGACGAAATGATTTTCATCCTCATGGTTTCACCAACTTCAGATAATCTTTTTCCCGAATGCCGATTGAATGAGCTCAACAGCAAATTCCGCTGATTGATTGCGGTGGTCGAGAATGGGATTCACTTCCACAACTTCGAGAGAAGTCAATCGACCCGACTCCGCCAGCGTTTCCATGATGAGGTGCGCCTCACGGTAGTCGAGACCACCCTTCACCGGTGTCCCGACTCCAGGTGCAATACTCGGGTCCACAGCATCAAGATCCAAACTCACATGGAGATAATCCGTGTTGTCGGCAAGGCGTTTTAGTGCGCGTGCCATGATGCGATGGATCCCGTACTTGTCGATATCCTCCATCGTAACAATGTTGATGCCGCTCTTTTTGATATTCCCCTTTTCACCCGGGTCGAGCTCGCGCACGCCAATAAGAAAAATATTCTTCGCATCGACTTTAAGAAAATCTCCCCCGATGGAGGTCAGCTCGATGGGGCCAAGCCCTGCACACACCGCGAGGGGCATGCCGTGAATGTTTCCGCTCGGAGAGGTCTCGGGTGTATTCATATCACCATGAGCATCAATCCAGAGGAGACCGAGCTTCTTCTTTTTCTTTCGACAGACTGATGCTATACCTGCTATCGTACCCATTGCAATCGAGTGATCGCCACCTAAAACAAGAGGGAAATCTTCAGCATCAAAAATCTTTTCGACCTTAGCAGCAAGAATCGTCGCAGCTCGAGCAATTTCGGGTAGATATCGGAGCTTCTCGTCCTTCACCTTTTGCTGCTCCGGCGTTTTCGTCACGATGTCGCCCGCATCCGTAACTGCATGACCGAGAGCGCGGAGCCTCTCAGCGATTCCGGCTATACGGATCGCCGAAGGGCCCATATCGACACCGCGACGTCCGGAACCCAAATCCATGGGAACGCCGATGATCTGGATCGTCATATCGAGAAACGACTTCGTTATAAGAAGGAGAAGAGTACCCGCTATTTTTTCTCGAGGATGAGCCGGAGGAGCCGCACCACGGTTTGCTTCATGTCCTTGCGATGGACTACTGAATCGACAAATCCATGTTCAAGCAAGAATTCTGCCCGTTGAAATCCCTTCGGAAGATCCTTCCCAATCGTTTGGCGAATCACACGCGGACCCGCAAAGCCAATGAGGGCCCCTGGCTCTGCAAGAATGATGTCTCCAAGCATTGCCCAGCTTGCCGTCACACCCCCTGTTGTGGGGTCAGTAAGAATTGAGATGAATGGAACCCGACGCTCTGCAAGACGTGCCAGTTTGGAGCTCGTCTTCGCCATCTGCATGAGTGAAAGCGCACCCTCCATCATCCGAGCCCCCCCGGTCGAAGAGATGATGAGAAGAGGGTTCTTGGTCTTGTGTGCTCTGTCAATTGCACGCGCGACTTTTTCGCCCACGACCGAGCCCATACTGCCACCGATGAAAGCAAAGTCCATGCACCCGATAGTAACGGGAATTCCTTCGATCTTTCCCTTCCCCGTTCTCACAGCATCATAGAAGGAAGTTTTCTTGATGGTATCGCTGATTCGGTCTTTGTAGGCTTTGGTATCAACGAACTCCAGAGGATCAGTCGACCGCATCTTTCGGTCCAGTTCCTTAAACGTTCCCTCGTCCATCAGGAGTGAAAAATATTCCCTGCTGCCGATGCGGAAGTGA
>JAHEZR010000046.1:6192-7400 GCA_023251005.1 Ignavibacteriota bacterium
AGAAATTCCCTTCGAGCTGGGTTTGATGAATGATTTCACCGCAGCACTCGCATTTTTTCCACAATCCGCCTGGGATGTCCTTCTTCTGAGTCTCGTCGGAAATATTTTGCTTCGAGCGCTTGAACCAAGCCATCGTTCAACTGTTGTTTAGCTGAATGACAAAATCTTTAAGATAAGTCGGTTCGAGTGACGAAACATCAGCCGACTCTCTACTCTTCAGCTTTTCGCGGCCGAGAATCGTGACTGCAGCCGCCGGGGAGACAATCTCATTTTTCTCAATGAGGATGACGTTCGTATCCATCTGGAAGTTTGACTCCTTCAGAAATTTCTCAAGCTTTTTCTCCCCGTTCCCGATCACGATTGGTTTGGGCGCTTGAGAATAAGTACTGAAGATCTCAGATGCCGCCATGACACGGGGTCCGCCTGTTCGGTGCATACGACCTCCGTCGTTTCTGTAAGAAGCAAAAAAGAATTCACCGCGTTGGGCGTCGACAAGGACCATGAATTCGTTTCCCTCTTTGACTGAGTCGCCATAGATCACCGAACCCGCCAATGCATCGAGTGTCGATACAGCGACAAGAGGAAGGCCTGTTGAAAGCGCGAATCCCTTCGCGACGCTGAGACCGATTCGTAGACCAGTAAATGATCCCGGCCCAACTGACACAGCGATTCCATCGAGTTCTTTGAGATTTTTGCCAGAGGCCTCGAGCAAACTACGTGCGAGCCTGACAACGTTTTCAGAATACATCGTATCCTCGGCGAGAGATTTCGGCGACGCTTCCTTCTCGTCATCCAGAAGAGCAACTTCAGTTTTTCCAAGTGCGGTTTCTATCCCCAGGACTTTCATTCAGACACTACTCGACTTTCTCGATTTCGATTTCGCGAGCATTCGGGGAATCCAGGATTTTCATTGTGACATCATAGCGATTCTTTGGGAGGAGAGATTGCGCGATCTCTGCCCATTCGATCAAGCAGATTCCCCTCCCGTAGAAATATTCTTCAATTCCCAAGTCGTATACCTCGTTAATCGATTTGACGCGGTAAAAATCAAAGTGAAAAACAGAGAGTGATCCGCTACCATTTCGTGAGCCCTTGTATTCATTCATAATGATGAATGAAGGACTTGCCACCACATCTCTGATTCCAAGACCAAGGCAAGCGCCCTTCACGAACTGAGTCTTTCCCGCACCGAGTTCTCCATAAAGTGC
>JAHEZR010000219.1 GCA_023251005.1 Ignavibacteriota bacterium
CTCTCCGGTGAACTTAGGAAAGTCGAAGGAGCTCCTTCCGTCAATTCGGACGTACTCGTCCGTCCCAAGTTTGTTCGAGAATGAGAACCCTGACTTTGTCGACATCTGCTCACCGCCCCACAGCCATCGTGAAATCATCGAGGCGGGGCTCAATCACAGCTGCCACATCATTTGTGAGAAACCCCTTGCAACAAGTGTTGCTGAGGGAAAAAAGATTTTTCAGAAGATTACCGGGAGGGAGGTCGTCTTTCTCCCGTGCCACCAATACCGGTATTCTGGACTGTGGAAGTCTGTGAAGGAGATCCTTGATCGACGTGAGCTGGGCGATATTCATATCGTGCAGTTTAACGTCTTCCGTCTGAAAGCCGATTCTGGAAGCCCCGAGTGGCAGCCGGATTGGCGCGTTGACCCTGAAACGAGCGGAGGCGGAATTCTTGTGGACACCGGATCGCACTATCTTTACCTTCTCTCCCATCTCTTCGGAAAACCAAAACGACTCACAGCCCGGACTGCTAATCTCCGACATTACGACTATCCGGTTGAAGACACCGCACTGATCATCGCCGAATACGATAAGCTCGTGGCAGAGATCAATCTTACGTGGGCTGCCGACCGCCGCGAGAACAGAAATGCCATCATCGGCTCGGCGGGGAGCCTCTGGACACACGGTGATCGAATTTTTCTGAGTCGAAATGGAGAGCAAAAAGAACTGCGGATTGAAGATGTGTCCGACAAAGGGGCCTACGTCCGGTGGTACGCTGCACTTTTCAAGGAATTTGTTAAGCGAGTAAAGGGGAAGGACTATGGCTCGGACCTCCTCGATGAAGCCCTGAATGTCCTCTCCTGGACCGAAGCCTGTTACGAGTCGGCAGCGGGGGGAATGACTATCCACGTTCAATGAAAAAAATCGAAATCATATTCCTTCTTGTTGGCTGCAGCCTTTTTGGATTCCTCATCTACGAATTCGGGGTAGACGTCATCGTGGACAACATCCTACGGATGGGCTGGGGGATCTTGCTTCTTGTTGCCACGTACTTCGTTGTCTATCTCCTCAATGCACTCGCCTGGTGGATTATTCTCGACAAGGAAACGGAACATCTGAGGTTTCCCCACGTTTTCAGCGTCATTGTCACCGGCTTCGCGATCAATTACGTCACGCCGATCGTAAACCTGGGAGGGGAGCCTTACAAGACATATGCACTTGCAAAGAAAATCCCGGCGAGGGAGTCTGCATCGTCTGTCATCCTTTACACGATGCTCCATTTCCTCTCACACATTTTTATCTGGCTGACGGCCGTGATTCTAGCGTTAGTCTATGTTCCTCTAACGCCGCTGTACATCGCGCTTCTTGCTGTCATCACTACTGTCCTTATTCTCCTCACCCTTTTTCTCTTCTCGAAACACAAAGACGGAATTTTTGAGAAGCTCCTCCGACGCCTTGAGAAGATCCGTTTCCTCAAAAAGCTCACTGAAAAGATCAAGACGAAAGAGGAGGCACTGCTGCATATCGATGCGAACATCGTGCGATTCTACGCCGAACGGAAATCGCGCTTCTACACCGCTCTTATCATCGAATATCTCGGTCGAGTTGCCGCCGCTTTCGAAATCTACTTGATCTTTCACCTTATCCATACGGAAATAAGTCTGCTCGATGCGTTTTACATCTTCGCGGCATCGTCGCTGGTAACAAACGTGATCTTTTTTATTCCCTTCGAGCTCGGCGTCAAAGAAGGCGGTTTGATTTTTATCCTCCAGCAGCTTGCCCTCTCGCCTGCATTAAGCATCTATATTGGGATCGTCAGTCGAATCAGAGAATTTTTCTGGATCCTCATTGGGCTTGTGTTCATGGCAATCAACGGTGGCAGACACGATAAGGTGAAGGCTCGATCTCTGCTGCAGGAAGAGAGTGCATGAAGACACGAGCAATTCTGTTTGATTTTGGTGGGACTCTCGACTCCGATGGAGTCCATTGGAGCGAGCAGTTTTTCAATGCCTACCAGGAGCTCGGTTCCGCCGTATCGCGAGAACGACTCGACCAGGCATTCTTGGAAGCAGATCGTATCATCGCTTCTTCATATGACGTACGAGGGTATTCACTGAAGGAGCTTCTCGGTCTCCAGGTCTCTCTTCAATTCGAAATTCTGAGGTTTGAAGATGACGAACAGAAACGCCGCATCGCTGACTCCTGTTATGCCTCGTCAAAGAGAACACTGGAGAGGAATCGTGAGCTTCTTTCCCGACTCCATGGAGATTTCAAGCTTGGCGTGATATCGAACTTCAATGGAAATCTTGAAGTCGTCTGTCGCGAATTCGGCCTCAATCCTTTTCTCGATCTCATCCTTGACTCTGGAAATCTCGATGTAAGTAAGCCCGACCCAAGGATTTTTGAACTGGCTCTCGAGCGTTTGGGGTTGAACCCCAGAGATTGTTACTACGTTGGTGATTCGTTTGATCGGGACATTCTGCCCGCAAAGAAAGTGGGTCTGAACACCATTTGGCTCCGCGCCCCAAACGGGCGTGCCTGCCCAGACCCTAAACAAGTTGATCACATTATTTCGAGTTTAACCGAAATCGAACACATATTCTTGAAAGAAGAGAGGAGACACTAAATGATTGAGCGTAACACCTCCGTTAGTCCAGCCAAAGGAAAACTGGGGATTCTCATCGTCGGAATGAATGGAGCCGTTGCAACTACTTTCATGGGAGGAGTTTTCGCCGTCCGAAAAGGCATTGCAAAGCCGATCGGAAGTTTG
>JAHEZR010000220.1 GCA_023251005.1 Ignavibacteriota bacterium
AGGAGGTAAGGACCTCATTCGGGACAGTGAAGGTGAAAGCGGTCATCCTCGATGGAATGGAGCGCCTTGTCCCCGAGTTCGAAGAATGCCGACGAATCGCTACGGAGAGAAACCTCCCGCTCCCGGATATCTACCGCATCCTGGAATCTGAGCTGTGGAAGTAGGAATGAATTAATACTTTAGGGAGCCAATGTCGGAGACGGCATTGGCTTTTTCTTTTCCATTTCTTACCTTTCTCATCATGAAATCGCTCTACGCAGACATCGCCCTTCCAATTCCGCTGGACAAAACCTTCACCTACATCGTTCCTCCGGAGCTTTTCGGCAGCGTGAGACTCGGCTGTAGAGCTCTTGTTCCCTTCGGACGGAAATACGGCACGGGCATTATTGTAAAGCTCCTCAACGAGACAGACGTGCCGAATCTCAAACCCATCCGAGATATCCTCGATGCCGAACCGACCTTCTCCGATGAGATGCTGAGACTCACGAGGTGGATCGCAGACTATTACTTTGCGTCTTGGGGCGAAGTTCTCAAGGCAGCAGCCCCACGTGGCTTTGCGGCAGAGAGCAAGCGGTTTGTGCGATTGCTTCGCGCCATCGAGCCGACAAAGTTAAGCGAGGTAGATCCGGACAAAGATAGAAGATCTTCCAAACAGCAAGCCGTTGTAAATGCCCTCTCGAAGAGCGGTGCGCTCAGTATTCGTCATCTTCAAAAGAAACTCAGGACGAAAAGTATCCACGCTCTCTTAAACCGGATGGCCGCTCAAGGACTCATTGCTATTGAGGAGGAACTCCTTGTTGCAAAGGGAAAACCTCGAATTGAAAAGTTTGTGCAGTTAAGTTCGACAGTCCGAGACCGCTCCAGAGATGAGACGATCGAAGGAATTGCAGGACAGAAGCAGCGTGAGATTCTTGAGAGACTCATTGCCCACTACAGGGAAAATCATGCGCAGGTTCCCGTCCATTCTCTCCTCGAAGAATGTCGAGCGTCGTCGAGCTCGCTCTCCTCGCTTGAGACCAGAGGTCTTGTCGAAATCGTTGCAAGGGAAGTACCGCGTACGGTGAAGTTCAAGTATTCAGAGCCTCAGCAGAAGTTTACACTGAATCGCCATCAGCTTCAAGCACTTGAGCAAATCGAAAAACCGATTGCGTTGGGTGCATACGAAACCTTTTTGCTCCATGGCGTGACAGGGAGCGGGAAAACACAGGTGTACATCGAGGCAATCGATGAAGTCCTCAAACGCGATCGGTCGGCGATCGTTCTCGTCCCCGAAATATCTCTAACCCCGCAGATGGTGTTTCGTTTTCGAAATCGATTTGGAGAACAGGTTGCGGTCTTTCACAGTCGGATGTCTTCGGCTGAGCGTTACGACGCGTGGCGGCTTGCCAGGGCAGGCAAATATCGAATCGTCATCGGACCGCGTTCTGCGATCTTTGCTCCACTGAAAAACCTCGGCATCATCGTCGTGGACGAAGAGCAGGAAGCTACCTACAAGCAATTTGATGCGACGCCTCGGTACAATGCGCGAGACGTGGCGGTTATTCGAGCAACCTACAACAACGCAGTTGTTCTCCTTGGCTCGGCGACGCCTTCCGTTGAATCGTATTACAATGCCCTCACGGAAAAATATAGACTGCTTGAGCTTCCCGAGAGAGTGGATAATGCAAGGATGCCGAAGATCGAAATCGTGGATATGGTTCAGGAGCGTAAACAGGTGTATGCCGAGGTCAGGGAGAAATTACCCAAGGAGGAGAGGGTTCGGCTGAAGCAATTCGAGGTGAGTTCTATTTCTCGTGTCCTCAGGGAGAAGATTCAGCACCGACTCGAAAGAAAGGAAGGTGTCATTCTTCTCCAGAACCGCCGGGGCTTTGCACCGTTTCTTGAGTGTCCCGACTGTGGTTACGTTGAGATGTGTGGTCAGTGCGAAGTGACGCTTACGTATCATGTCACCCACAAACATCTTCGCTGTCACTACTGTGGGTCCGTCAAACAACCGCCGTCAACCTGTCCACGCTGCCGGGGAATTGATTTCAAGTATCGTGGCTTCGGTACACAGCGAGTGGAGGAGGAGCTCGTTCGTCTCTTTCCACAGTCAAGAATTCTTCGAATGGATCTCGACACGACAACGCGGAAGGGCTCGCATGATCGACTCCTGAAGAAATTCTCAGAGGAGGAAACCGCAATCTTGCTAGGTACACAGATGGTGGCGAAGGGACTGGATTTTTCCAAAGTGACTCTTGTTGGGGTCATCTCGGCTGACACTCAGCTACTCTTACCCGATTTTCGTGCATCGGAGCGAACCTTTCAACTTCTTGCACAGGTTGCTGGTCGAGCCGGCCGCCGAGAGTTGGCAGGCGAGGTGGTGATCCAGACTTCTCAGCCACATCACTACAGCATCAATCACGTAGTTGAGCACGACTTCAAAAGCTTCTATAAGGAGGAGTTAAAGTATCGCGAGGAACTCGACTACCCGCCGTACTCCCACATCATCTTGGTGGAGTTCAAAGGAGGAAACGAAAAGGAAGTTGCGCGCTACGCCGAGCGCTTTGTACAACTTCTTCGACATGGGAATTCACATATTGTGATTCTCGGTCCGACGCCCGCGGTCTTGTCAAAACTCAGAGGTCAGTATCGGTGGCACATCGTAATCAAGGACCTGAAAAGGAAGGATGTCAGTGGAAGGGCAGCCCGCGAGGTGCTAAGCAGAGCTGTGCACACCTATCAGAACTCCGCCCTCGGAAAAC
>JAHEZR010000001.1:0-451 GCA_023251005.1 Ignavibacteriota bacterium
TGAACCTGCGATCATCAGTCGCGAGATCGACGAGATTATCCGCACGGAAGGAAGCGATCTGCTCACGGGCGATGAGGTGGCTGAGCGTGCAGGCAAGTTCCGGGTTATCATCAACTCGACGCTCGGCAAGAGAGATGCAGAAGTGTCTATGGACTTCGAGTCACACCCCCAGCCAGTATTCAACGGGAGCGTCCATCGCCTTGCACAGACGATCGCCCAACTCGATCTTGATGGCTACACCGTTTGTCTCGCGGCGGATACAAACGAGGAGGCAAAGCGACTACGAGAGTTGATCGAGGAGGATATCACAGCACCGGATCAGGTTGGAGGTTCCAGGTTATATGAGGGAGGACACAATGAGAGGGAAGAAGTCGAGCAACTCGAACCTCAAGCCTCAAACCTCAAACCACCGGCCGCCACGCGCTCCGATCATCTCATAGTAGACATCCAC
>JAHEZR010000001.1:461-2741 GCA_023251005.1 Ignavibacteriota bacterium
AATCAATTCACTCCGGTTTCATCTTCGGCCCTGCGAAGCTTGCAGTGTTCACCGAGCACGAGATTTTTGCGCGGCTCAAGCATCGTGCGTTGCCGAAACGCCGTCGATTCAGAGGCTTCTCCCAGAAAGAGCTGCACCAACTCAGGCGTGGTGATTTTGTCGTTCACGTTGATCACGGTATTGGGATGTTCGACGGACTCAGAAAGATCAACGTCGGGAACGTCGAGCAAGAAGTGATGAAACTTCTTTTTCTTGAGAACGATGTTCTGTATGTCAACTTGAATTTTGTCAATCGAGTTCAGAAATACTCCTCGCAGGAGGGGCACGCTCCAATGCTGAATAAACTCGGATCACCCGAGTGGGAGCGGATCAAAGCAAGAGCGAAGAAGCGGATCAAGGACATTGCGCGCGATCTCATCACGCTCTACGCACGCAGAAAACACGAGAAAGGTTTTGCCTTCTCCGCCGACACTCACTGGCAGAAAGAGCTTGAGGCTTCGTTTATCTACGAAGACACGCCTGACCAGGCGACGGCGACACAGGACGTGAAGCGCGACATGGAGAGCGAGTCCCCCATGGATAGATTGATCTGCGGCGATGTCGGCTTCGGGAAAACGGAGGTTGCGGTCCGTGCGGCGTTTAAAGCTGTTATGGATGGCAGGCAAGTTGCGGTATTGGTTCCGACAACGATTCTCGCCTTCCAGCATAACTATACATTCGAGGATCGATTATCCCGATACACCACACGAGTCGAAAATCTCACCCGCTTCAAGACCAAAAAAGAGCAGCAGCGGATTCTTAACGATATGAAGAGCGGCGCCATCGACATCATCATTGGAACGCACAGACTGTTCTCGAAGGACGTTGTTTTCAAGGACCTTGGCTTGCTCATCATCGATGAAGAGCACCGCTTCGGCGTGGCTGCAAAAGAAAAACTGCGCCAACTGAAAGCAACCGTCGACACGCTGGCGCTCACGGCCACGCCGATCCCTCGTACGCTGCACATGTCGCTGATGGGCGCTCGGGACCTCTCTATCATAAATACTCCTCCGAGGAACCGACTGCCGATAATCACAGAAATTATTCCCGGTTCCGATGAGCGACACTCCCAGTGGCAAATCATCCGAGAGGCGATTTTGAAGGAGCTTCACCAGGGCGGCCAGGTGTACTTCGTGCACGACCGGGTTCAGAACATCGATGCGATAGCCCAGCGGGTCATGGCGCATGTCCCCGAGGCCAGAGTGCATATCGCTCACGGACAGATGGCGGGACACGAGCTGGAGAAAACGATGCTCGACTTCCTGGAAAAGAAATTCGATGTGTTCGTATGCACCAAGATCATCGAGTCGGGCCTGGACATTCCGAGCGTCAACACGATCATCATTAATCGGGCCGACCGCTTTGGCCTGGCAGAGCTTTACCAGTTACGGGGACGTGTCGGTCGTTCCAATGCACAGGCGTATGCGTATCTCTTGGTGCCTCCATTGACAGTCCTTCCCAAGGCGACATTGCGGCGGCTCCAAGCGATCGAGGAATTCACAGAGTTAGGTTCTGGGCTCAACCTCGCAATGCGTGATCTGGAAATCCGCGGTGCAGGCAATATCTTTGGTGCGGAGCAATCCGGTTTCATCATGGAGATGGGGTTCGAAATGTACGAGCGGATCGTCCGGGAGTCTGTGGAAGAGTTGAGGCGCGAAGAGTTTACAGAGCAGACCAAACATGCAGGCTCCCTGATTCAGGGAGGGAGTACTCAAACCACAAACCTCGAACCCCAAACTACGATCGAGTCCGACATCCAGGCGGTGATCCCCGAGTTTTACTTAGAGTCAGACTCTGAGCGTCTCGATATCTACCGCCGACTATATAGAGCGACGTCGTCGGACGAGATTCAAACAATGCGCGAGGAATTACGCGATAGGTTTGGCGAGTATCCTGAGGAAGTGGAAAACCTTTTCCAGCTTGTGGATCTGCGGCTTGCGGCTTCCCTCGCCGGTTTCATCAAGATCTCGATAAAAGGAGACACGTTCAGTATAATGTTGCCGGATGAAACCAACGTGCAATTCTACGGAGTGGACGGTAATAGCGAGGCGCCGTTCCAGCGCGTCATCCAGTCAATCGCGAAAGAAAAAAATATGAAAGGGCGGCTCAAGCAGGAGGGAAAAACCCTCACCGTGGAGTTCACACAACTCCGCGCGGACACTGTGAACGAGAGATTGGAGACAGCGAGACGACAGTTGGCAGCTATTGCGACCTAATGCGCCCGTTCTTTCCCTTCCTGTT
>JAHEZR010000047.1 GCA_023251005.1 Ignavibacteriota bacterium
CCGGCCCTTGTCGAACTTATCTGCAGCTCCTCTGGCCTGATCTTGCCTTCCGGATTTCCGGCTAGGAGTCTCTTCTTCCGTGTTGAAGTTCTGAGAAGAATCTTTCCAATCTCAAGCGCTGTTCCACTAGGCGAATCGAGCTTGTCTTTGTGATGGGTTTCGTGGACGGCGGCGTCGTATTCTTGAAGGCGATCGAACATCTTTGCAGCATCTTCAATCAACTTCAAAAAAATATTCATCCCGATTGAGAAATTTACTGAGTGGACAAGACCGATTTTCTTTTCCTCGACGATTTTCTTAACTTCTTCGATTCTTTCATCCCAGCCCGTTGTGCCGATGACAAGATTTTTGCCACAATCGGCCACTCGGCGAAGGTTTGTAATCACCTCGCCAGGGACTGAAAAATCGATGCACACCTGACTATCTTTCAAAGTCTCTGGATTCAATCCGCTTCCATTACGATTGTTGTCGATGTCAAACGTCGCGATAACACGCATGCCGTGTGTAGGGGCGAGGTTCTCGACTTCCTTTCCCATTCGTCCATACCCGATCAGGGCGATGTTCATCTTGCGCCAAGTCCTTTACTATCCCGACTGCGGAAGAGACTCGAAGAGTTCGAGATCGGGAACCTTCTCGAAAAATTCTGCATGAAGTTTCTGGACACACTCTTCTATCTGTTCTTCGTCGACAACAAAACTCAGATTGATTTCAGATGCTCCTTCCGAGACCATGAGAACGTTAATGTCCCGTATGGCACCGAAGATTCGGGCAGCAAGGCCCGGAGTGTTGCGCATCTCGTCCCCAACAATGCACACGATGGCTTTGTTGGGCAATGTGCTCACGTCAGAAAACTTCTTCAGATCATGGACGATCTCGTGAAGATAAGTCGTCGAGTCAATCGTGACGGACACGCACACTTCTGAGGTGCTGACGAGATCCACTGCGGTTTTCCATTTGCTAAAGACGGAAAAGATTGATTCCAGAAATCCGTACGCCATCAGCATGCGGGTGGAAAGTATATTGATCACCGTGATTCCCTTCTTGAACACAATGGATTTCACGGCGCTGCTGATTTTTGGTGGGTCTGAGACAATGAGAGTCCCGTTCGTTGCGGGGCGTTTTGAGTTTAATACGTGGACAGAGATGTTCTTCTTTATCGCTGGAAGAATCGTACTTGGATGTAGGACTCGCGCACCAAAGTATGCAAGTTCTGCTGCTTCACGGAATGACAGCACCTTAATTTTTTTTGCCCCAGGAACCGCGATCGGATCCGCAGTGAGAACGCCGTCTACATCTGTCCATATTTGTATTTCCTCGGCGTCGAGTGCGGCCCCAATGATCGCCGCTGAATAATCCGAGCCGCCTCTTCCGAGCGTCGTTGTTACCCCATGGACTGTCGCGCCGATGAAGCCCTGGGTCACAACGATCTTCTTTGCTTCAACATGCGGTAGAAGGATCGCCTTTGCCCTTTCCTCGATGCGATCAAACAAAGGCAAGGCATATATGAATTGATCATCCGTCACCATAAAAGTGCGCGCATCGATTAACTCCGCTTGCAGTCCACGCTCTTTCATTCCCTCTGTTAGGATCATGGAGGAAAGCTGCTCGCCGACTGAAGCGATCGCATCGAGAGATCGGTTTGTCAGTTCACCAAGAATCGAGATGCCGTAGCACAGGTTCTTGAGCTCATGAAATCGTTTTCGTATCTCAAATATTAACAGTTGAATCGTCGTTCTTTTCTCAAGAAGGTTCTCGAGAATAAAAACGTGCCTCTCGAGTAGATCATTGAGGGATTTCTTTGCATCCTCAAACTTTGCCTCGTGCGCGACCTGAGCGGCTTTAATTAATGTGTCGGTTGCACCCGCAATGGCTGAGAGGACAACAATGGGCGGCTCATGGCGCCTCTGGTTAATGATATCAATTACATTGTTCATGGCGCGCGCATCTTCAATCGATGTGCCACCAAACTTCATCACGATCATTTTGCTATCACTACTGCCTTTCGCATCTGTGAGATGCTGTCAATCTCGTCCGACCCCGTGTACCGCACATTGATTGCCGCAACACGGCTAGCAAACTGCGCTGCTTTCGCCGCGTCTCGATAATGTGCAAAGGAATAGCAGAATGCCGCTGCAAAGACATCTCCACATCCTGTTGGGTCAACAGCTTGGTCAACAGGCACGGCAAGGAAATCATCGCGAGAGAATTTCTTCTGGATCTGTCGCCAGGTGGTGACACCTTGCGGCCCGCGAGTGAGAACGAACGCCTGGAGTCCAAGCGAGAGGATTTGTTTTGCAAGATCTTCTTCCGAAAGCGACTCAAGTGAAAGAGCCTTCGCTTCCTCTTCATTCATCTGGACGGTATCCGCGAGATAACACCAGCGCCGCCATGCCTCGACTGGTCGCCGGAAGCGTCGATTTTGCTCGTCGATTCCAAGGGTCAGGCTATGGAGATCGAGATGAAGCAGCGTGTGGATTTCCTGGGAATGCATTCGGAGCGCGGTCAACGTTTCCAGGGTAAGGTCGAACCCAGAAATCATATTCACGAGGATGGCATCCGCATTCAGGTATGGTTCGATTCTCTCGAAGGGGATTGGTGGTGCGATGTTTTTCGAACACTCAATTCGTCGCTTCTCGTTTTCGTAAAACAGGGAAACTTCATTTGAAGGTCCTCGAATTTCAAAAATCCCCGAAGGATCAACGTTGGAATAGTGACGAAGTCTCTTGAGGAGCTGTTCGTATTCGGCCGTGCCGACCCCGAAGACTGGATAGATTACTGCATCCTCAGCAAGATTCGCAAGTGTTGCGAGAGAGAAAAAAACTCCGCCCCAGCGTCTTCCGCGCTCAAGTCCACTTGTCGTTGGTGCCGGTTCGTTACCGAAAGAGTCGACACACAGATGTCCAATGACAAGAAATTTCATCATTAGATCTTCGACCCGCGTTTTCTAAATTCTTGCAATCGCTTCTTAAGTTTTCCATCGTTCATCGCGAGGATTTCCGCGGCGAGAACTGCGGCATTCTTAGCTCCTGCCGCTCCAATGGCCACGGTCGCTACAGGAATTCCCGCTGGCATCTGAACGATCGAGTACAGCGCGTCGATGCCCTGCATTTCCGATGAGGCCAGAGGAACCCCGATGACAGGGAGGGTCGTGTTCGCTGCGACGAAGCCAGGCAGATGGGCGGCCATCCCTGCTGCAGCAATGATGAGAACGAAGCCGTTTCGCTCCGCCTTCTTAACAAAGTCAGCAGTTGTGTCTGGAGTACGATGGGCCGAGAGGACTTTCATCTCATGCTCAATCCCGAACCAGTCGAGATACTTCACGCAATTCTGCATGACCTCTTTGTCGGAGTCACTACCAAGAAGAATGGCAACTTTGGGCATAATGATGGGTGGATTTATCCGATTAGAAGTATAGCAGGTTAAAGGCGTCTGGTTGGGCCCAAATCTTCCAGCTCGGGTTCACACATTCTCCAGAGCTCTTGGCAAGGGAATCTATTCTCATAGAGAGCACGCCCGATGATCACGGAGTCAACGCCGAAGGGCTCGAGGTCTTGCATCTTTCTTAAATCCGGATACCCAGCCACGCCGCCAGATGCTGTCACCCTTAATTTCGTTTTCTCAGCAAATTCTTTTATCGCTCCAAAGTTTGGTCCTGTGAGCGTCCCGTCGCGTGAAAGGTCAGTATAGAGAACACGCTCGACGCCAAGTAACTTCATCCTTAGGCCGAGCGAAATGTTTGTCAACCCTGAATTCTCTTGCCAACCTTCCATGTGCAGGACATTGTTTTTCTCATCAATTGCTACGACAACCTTTCGCGGTCCGAATTCCTCGATAAGCTTTTTAATCAGATCAGGATCCTCAATTGCGACCGTTGACATCACCACTCTTGCTGCGCCTGCTTCAAAAAGATTCTCTGCTTGAGCGTAGGTTCGAACACCCCCTCCTACCTGGATTGGGATCTCTACGGTCTGGATCATCTTCTTAATCACATCGAGGTTTTTCATCTCCCCTTCAAGTGCCCCGTTGAGGTCCACGACGTGCAGCATCTTTGCGTTCTCTCCGCGCCAGAGAATCGCCATTTGCACGGGATCGCTTGAATAGACGGTCTCCGTTCCGGGCACACCCCGAACAAGACGAACGCACTTCCCATCTTTAAGATCGATCGAAGGAATGACAAGAATCATCGGATCACTCTGAAGGAAGATTCGGCGAGGATTTGTTGACCAGGCGAAAGGAAGTCCCGGAATATTCCTCCCATCCCAAGCGGAGATAGAATGCTTCCTTGTCGTGTGTGTAGAGAAAAAAATATTCGACCGCTTTGAGGAAAGGGTGCTCAATCACTCGCTTCATGATCTCACGTCCGATTCCCTTCTTCTGAAAATCTTGGTGAACGATGACATCGAAAATCACTGCGCGGTAGGTGTAATCTGTGAGAACTCGAGTGCACGCAATGAGCTGGGTTCCGAGCCAACCGGTGATGAGAAGTTGGGAATTCCCTATTGCTTTTTTCATCTGGTCTAATGTTCGGTGTTTGCACCAAGGTGCACCATGTTGGAGTTGCAAGAGTTGATCATAGTCGACGTCCTTCGTATCGCGATATTCAATCTCCATGGGGGGAGGTTTATTTGCCACATCTTTCTGAGTTGAGATGGACAAAGAATCCTTGATTGTGCATTGAATAATGCACATTTTTCCGCTCAAATTCAAGCAATCGGATGGAAAGAGAAAAGTCGACGGAGTTCAGAACTGAGTGTTGAAACGCTTTCGTCGGTTTCGGATGTAATCGACGAAAACGAACTCACCAAGATTCGTGAGGGAAGAGTAGTAGGCGCGGCCGCGGTTTGCCTTCGTAAGCTCCTCAATGAAGTTGATCAGGTACGGATCTCGAGCAACCATAAACGTGCTGATAGCAACCTTCTCTCGTCGACATGCGACGGCTTCATCCAAAGTCTTGTTTACGATACGAGGATCAAGACCGAATGAATTTTTGTAGAGCCGACCATTCCCGTCGAAGATCGCCGACGGCTTGCCGTCTGTCACCATGAAGATCTGTTTGTTGACATTCCCACGTCGACGGAGGAGATTTCTCGCTAACTGCAGGCCGGCTTTCGTGTTCGTGTGATACGGCCCAACGTTGAGGAACGGTAGCTCGCTGATGCTCACGATTTTTGCATCATCCCCAAATACGACAAGCGCAAGGTAATCCCGTGGAAATTTCTGCATTACATATTCGGAGAGTGCGAGTGCAACCTGCTTTGCAGGAGTAATCCTGTCCTCACCATAAAGGATCATGCTGTGGCTGATGTCGAGCATCAAGACTGTAGCACAGGAAGTCATGTGCTCGGTCTCGTAAACCTCGAGGTCCTCCTCACGTAGCGTGAAGTCCTCGATCCCGTCGCGTTTGAAGGCATTCGTAAGCGTGGAGGTGAGATCGATATTCGTTGCCATGTCCCCGAAATTCCACTTCTTCGTTTCGCTCAGGCGATCGACACCGGTTCCCGTATACGGGGTCTCGTGGAAACCCGTTGGACTCTTCTTCAGCGAGGTAAAAATTTCACGGAGTGCATCCTGACGAATGCGCTGGACACCTTTCGTTGTGAGAATGATCATGTCCTTCGCATCTTCTATGATTCCCATTTCCCTCAGCTTGTTCACAAGGTCTTCAAGTGTCATTTTTTCATCGAAGAGCCCGTATTCTTGTGCAAGCTGCTTGAGCCACTCAATCGCTTCGTCGACGTCGCCGCTCGTCTGTAGAAGAATGTAGCTGAAGAGCGACATCAGCGACTGCAGGCGCTGTTCGTCGGTCATCGATTCAGCGGTCCATTTAGAGTAGCGAAATCTCACGTCAGTACTCCTCTTCCTTTCCCCTCCCGAAGAAAATGCTGCCCACCAGGTCTTTGTATGAAGTCACATGGTCGATTTCGTCTTTGGCAATTTTTGAATTCTGGTGTAGGCCATCAAGCACAAACTCCATAGCCGATGCAAGCTCATAGCGGCTGTCTTCGGAGATCTTCATATGCTTCCTGGTGATCTCACGTAACCCTTTGACCTGGTCAAGTTCCTTGAAGTAGGTCTCGATAGACATGTCATCGGAAATCTCGATCTTGTTTCCTGCTTCAAACCACTGGATGATCCTCGCGTATTCCGAATCCTCGGTTTGCCTTCCTTCCGGTGCCGGTCGCGCGTGTTTCTTCAGCGGGTCAGGAAAATATTTTCTGAATAATTCCCGGACAGCTTTTCCGATGAGTGCCTTGCTCACTTTCACTGCACCTTCTTGTTCACCCTCAAAGACAAGCTCGATTTTTCCAGTCATTCCCGGAAGAACGTGGGGAAGGTCACAAATCCTTGGGACGATGCAAGGATCGTTCACAAGAATCGCACGGCGCTCCGCGTTGCTCACAAGATTCTCCATTACAGCAATCGTCAACCTTGCGCTGACGCCTGATTTTTGATCGACGAATTCATTCTTCCGCGCCTCGAAGGCAATCTGTTCGATGATCTCGCGGAAATACCAGGGGATGAGAATATCTCTCCCATCTCGACTGATCTCCGCCTCCTGCTCTGTAATGTGGATAGCGTCCTCGAGCGAGCGTGGATAGTGGGTCAGGATCTGGGAATCGATCCGGTCTTTCAAAGGCGTGATGATATTCCCTCGGTTTGTGTAATCCTCCGGATTGGCTGTGAACACAATCACCAGGTCGAGCGGTATTCGGACGTTGAAGCCGCGGATCTGGATGTCTTTTTCTTCCATGATGTTGAAAAGCCCCACCTGGATTCTCGGCTGAAGATCCGGAAGTTCGTTGATGGCAAAAATCCCGCGGTTCGTGCGAGGGATGATCCCGAAGTGGATCGCCCCTTCGTGGGAATAGTGGAGTCGCTGGGAGGCGGCTTTAATCGGGTCGATGTCGCCAATGAGATCCGCGATGGTGACATCGGGGGTGGCAAGTTTTTCACCATATCGAGCTTCGCGATGAAGCCATTCGATCTCGACATTCTCGCCGTACTCTTTAACGAGATCTACACAACGCTTGCAGACGGGATTGTAGGGGTTGTCGTTAATTTCGCACCCCTTCACGACGGGGATGTATTCATCGAGGAAGTTCACTAGACCGCGGACAATTCGGGTCTTCGCCTGGCCACGGAGACCAAGAAGAATCATGTCGTGCTTTGCAAGAAGCGCGTTGGTGATCGCCGGACGGACTGTCTTTTGGTAACCGATGATTCCGGGAAAGAGCTCTTCGTTGTTGTTCAGTTTTCGGATGAGGTTGTTGCGGATCTCATCCTTGACGGGTTGGGTTTTATATCCGCTGTGTTGAAGCTCAGCGATCGTTCGTGCTCGTTCCATTCCTCAG
>JAHEZR010000221.1 GCA_023251005.1 Ignavibacteriota bacterium
ATAAGGGAATGGTAGATGAGCCGCCGTCGGAACGAGATCGCAGACATAGAGCATCGATTTGCCGTCTCCGGTAATCTTGATCAGTTGCTGAGCATTTGTGTGTCCGTTGACAACAAGAAGATGAATCCCGGGGAAAATATCAGTCTCGCCCTCAAGAAACTCCAAGACCCCATGAGCACGAAGCGGAAGAAAATCTTCGCTCATGAAACTCCCCCGGTCTTTCTCCGTGGGGTTCAACGCCAAATCCCAATGTGCCTTCTGAACGTAATAGCGCGCACGTTGATATGTGGGGACCACTTCGCCGTCCTTCCTCTCCGTCGCGCCGCCCGCATGGTCAAAATGTAGGTGTGTGAGAATCACGTCGGTTATGTCCTCTGCCCCCAGGCTGAATCTTTTTAGCGCAGCGTGAAGGTCGGACTTCTGATGATCTATTCGATAGATGTCGACAAGCTTTGGTGAAAATTTCGTTCCAATTCCGACGTCGACGAGGATCTTTCTCTTCCCGTCCGTGATCAGAAGAACGCGCAGAGCCAACTCGATTCTGTTCCTTTCGTCGGGAGGATGGTATTTGCTCCAGATGGGCTTCGGAACAATCCCGAACATCGCTCCGCCGTCTAGGGCGAAGCTTCCGGTCTCAAGCGTGTGAACGTAATATCGTCCAATCCTCATTTGACTTCTCTTCTTTATCTAATGTCCTCTTGATTCAGCTAACAAAAGAGGTCGGCTCCTTTCATTCCCTTGAGAAAGAGGACCGACCTCAGCAGAAGCTTGATCCATTTGTCTCTGTTCTGGTCAGCTTGCCCTTCGAAAATGTGAAGTTCCCGCAGTCAGCGGTGCAAATTCTCTGTCAGGATGGAGTTCCTTGGCTTTCGCGTACAATACTTCCTCCGTCTCGACGTTATTGGGATTCGCGACACAGCAGTCGACAGGGCAAACAGCCGCACATTGCTCTTGATCAAAATGCCCCACACATTCTGTGCACTTCTCAGCGACGATGTAAAAGTAATCATTCGAGAGCGGATCGTGAGTCTCTCCATTCAGCTCCCACCTTGCACCTCCCGCGTAAATCGCAGTGTTGGGGCATTCGGGCTCGCATGCCCCACAGTTAATGCACTCCTCGGTAATCATTGTCGACATGAGATCGTCTCCACTCGCTTCTGTGCCCGATAAATATATGAAAATCCTATCTATGTGTCAATTCGATTTTCGGAGCTTCTTCTGGTTCAAACTCCGGAACTCGCCCTTCAAGAGCGTCCTGTGCAATTAATTTCCACCGCTTTATCTGACTGGTGAATTCCTTTAGCTCAACTCCCCGATGCTCAGGTAAGTAGTTCTCTAACTTGCTAAGACCTTTAGTGAACTGGCTTAGGGCACCCTTGAAGTTCTTATTGAATAAATGATAGAAGCCGACCGACACCTGGATCAAACCTTGGAGAAAAAGGCGATCTCGCCCGGTCGTCTCCATCCAAAGTCCTTCAAGAATATCGTGCGCTTCGAAGTAATAGCCTCGGTTGAATTCCGAGATCCCCCGTCCGAGAACTTCTGTGAAATGATCATGCCCGCCCCTGACTTCCATCAATTCCTGAGGGCTCTTGCAGCCTCCACCAAGACTTCCATCTTCGCAATCGCTTCGTCCACCGTCCGCGTTTTTAATCCACAGTCTGGATCAATCCAGACAGATTCACGTGGGAAAACTCCTAACGCACGCTGAATGCGACTTTTAACAGTCTCGAGGTCTTCGATTACATGGGAGTGGACGTCCACTACACCAACACTGATATCGCGAGTGAACGGATGTTTTTCAAAAATCTCTATCAAATCTAGCTTGCTGTTCGAAATGGCAAGGTCAAAATTATCTACGGGACTTTTCAATAAATCTGGATAGATGAGCTCGAAAGCTCCATAACACATGTGAGTGATGAAATAAGCTGGGAGTCCATCAGTGAGAATTTGCATCGCTTCGATCATCATGGGAAGCTCTTCAGGGCGTACCGACGTAGCCGGCTCGTCTATTTGAATGATCTTCGCCCCGGCATCTACAAGCGCCTCCACTTCCTTCCGAATTTCTCCTGCGAGTGCCATTGTCGCCCTCTCGCGATCCGAATAATATTCATTGAAAGACCAATCCATTACAGTGTACGCGCCCGTTAGCATTCCCTTTACCGGTTTGCTTGTAAGGCTTTGGGCGAATTTCCACCAATCAACGGTGATCGGTTTCGGCCACTTCACCTCCGAGACGATAATCGGCTTGTGGTAGTATCGGTTCCCGTAGGAACGAACCAAACCTCCGAGCTCGAAACCTGGCATTACGTCCGCAAAGTACGCAACCATATCACCGCGATATTGCTCTCCATCTACGAGAACATCGATACCGAGGTCCTCCTGTTTTCGAATCCAAAACTCGGTCGCCTTTTTCTCGAGGTCCATCAATTCACTTCTCGAGATCATACCCTTTGTAAACTTTCCTCTTGCCTGCATTAAGTAATCGGGTTTTGGTAAGCTCCCAACCGAAGTTGTGGGTAAGAGCGGAAAGTCGAAGCCGAGACCGCTAAGTTTTTGTCGAGGCATCTTCCTATTATTCACCTGGATGAAGTAAAATTCTTGGCAAGGCTCACCATGTTTTTCAACTTTGAATATGCTCTGTCCCTCGGTAGGTATTCCAAGCCACAGGAAGGATTCAGATAGGCGTAGTGGCTCTTGAGTGCGGGAAGTATCTTCTCCAGGGCGCTACGGA
>JAHEZR010000048.1 GCA_023251005.1 Ignavibacteriota bacterium
CCAAATGTCCGATTCAGGAGAAGTTGGAAGCATTCATTCGGTTGAATGTTTGTGCGTACGGGGTGCTCCATAACTAGAAGCCCCGCTGGAGCGACGAGTCCTTGCTCGAAAATGCGCCGCGGGAGGTCGACCGCATGCGCCAATTTGTAGGGTGGATCGACAAATACAAGATTGTAGTGACCCTCGGCCCGGCTAAGGAACTTGTACACGTCTGCTTTGACCACGTAACATCGATCCTCGCAATGGAGGAGACTTGCATTCTCTTCGATCGCTTTGACCGCACCTCGCCATTCGTCGACAAAAATCACTTTGGCGGCACCGCGGCTCAATGCTTCAAAGCCTAGACTTCCAGTCCCGGCAAATAAGTCAAGCACACGTGCACCACGCAAGTTGATACGATTCTGAAGAATATTGAAGATCGACTCCTTAACACGATCAGTCGCCGGACGAATGCGTGGATCACGGACAGATCTCAGAATTTTTCCTTTGTAGGCCCCGGAGATGACGCGCATCGGTCAGCCTTTCCTCATTGCGATTCCGATTGCCGGCGCGTAGCGGTGGAAATTTGAGAATTCCATCCGACGCAAACGCCGCGAGAGGCTTACTTGACGGAGAGGATCAAGGAGTTCGACTGAAAAAGAATCTCCAATGCTAAACATCGAAAGATCAGATGTGTCGCCTTTGTCACCATACATAAACAATCTCTTGCATGACGGTTTTCCGTTTGAACTTTGAGAGAAGAATTCCTGAAGGAAAGAGGGAGTCACCTTACCATCTAGGTTCTCAAGCGACCGAAAACGAATGGGGTTACCTCTTACAATTAGACTGGCATCGATGCGAGATGGTTTGAGACCAAACAATCCGACTGTTTCGTGCTGAATCTCAGGATAGTTCCATCGAAGCGCGTGCTCTGCTCCGAAATGGTCCACATCGATGACGGCAAGGTGTAAGCCGAGAATCGAGGTGGTACGTCGGAAAAGGGAGATGAGATCTCGCTTTGCCGAAGCTGAGAGCACGAGTGATGTCGCGGGTGTCGGGAGCTCCTCCAATCGTGCCGTTGCAGTAACGTAATCCTTGTACTTCAAAGGAGTGAGGTAGTTGGAGAGTTCCCATTGAATGAAATCCGAACGCTCAGAATCTGAAAGGCTCTCATCGATCGGGAACGAGTGAGTCAGAACCCAACGGCTGTCGAGGCAAAAGGAGATGATGGGAGCCTCGATATCTCCAGCCTGTCGTATCGCAGTAATCGCATCTGCAAGTGCGTAAGCCTTCTGTGGGTCTATCCCCGACGAATAGGAGAAAAGTTCAGAAAAATTCTCTTGGCTCTCCTCCTCGACAGATGATGTAAGCTCAAATTCGTCTTCGCCATGAACGAGCTCAACAGCGATGACTTTGTTTCCTGAGAATTGTACGGCCGAGGATTTTTCAGATTTCCGCATAGCAGCTTTACTCGACCTTGACTAATGAGCGGATCTTCTCGAACTTCTTCTCCCCGATGCCCTTGACCTTCTTTAGTTCCTCGACGTTTTGAAATTTTCCATTCTCCTCTCGGTAAAGCAAAATACGCTCGGCCATCGCTTCTCCAACCCCAGGGAGTTTCATGAGCTCCTCTTTCGAGGCGGTGTTGATGTTAATAACACCCTCAAATTGACCTTTCTTTCCTGGCTTTGATTGAGAGGGTTTTTGAGTCTTCTGTCTCGCGGAGGAGTCTTGTGTAGATCCGATTTCGAGCGAATCAATCAATTTCGAGCGCTCCGCGAATTCTTTATCCGCTTCTGTGTAATCGAACCGGGAGGATGGGTCGAGAGGGAAATAAATCCTATAGACCTTTACGGCACTTCCTGCGAGGAAGGTGACCACAAGAAAGAATACAACCTTACTTTCGGTCGGTGTGAAGCCGAAAAACTGGTTGAGTTTCGTGAGGAAGTGCATGACTTAGGAGAAAGTGTCCTTCACCTTATCAAAGAAGCTCTTACTGGCGTGTGATTTCTTCTCGCTCTCGTTCGGTTTGATGTTCTCGGCGGTGGAAAGTTCCTTGAGGATCTCTCTTTCCTTGCTGCTTAATCTCTTTGGTACCCAGATGTCGACGCGAACGAGTTGATCTCCACGTCCATAGCTGTTCAGGTGGCCGATTCCTTTCTCTCGCATTCGCAGAACTTGCCCGGGTTGCGTGCCTGGCTCGATCTTCAGGCGCGCACGACCGTTGAGTGTGGGTACCTCCACTTCGGCACCGAGAGCGGCTTCTGGATAACTGACGAGAAGATTGTAGATGATGTCGTCGCCGTTACGAGTGAAGTGCGGATGCGTTTCTTCTTCGATGAGAACAATGATATCACCTGGAGGGCCGCCCCGGCGTCCTGCATTTCCCTGCCCACGCAGAGGGATGTAGTTTCCATCTGCAACACCAGCCGGCACATTCACTTTGATCGTTGTCTCACTTTGGACTCTTCCCTCACCATCACAAGTTGGGCAGTGTTCTCTCAGGACTTTTCCTTCGCCGCCGCAAGTCGAACAGGTCGTAACGCTAACAAATTGTCCAAACACTGAGCGCGAGACATGCTGAATTTCACCTTTCCCCTGACAGCTTGGACACGTCGTTCGACTCGTGCCAAGTTTTGCACCAGAGCCGCTACACGTATCACACTTGCGCCATTTCTTAATCTTGATCTTCTTCTCGACTCCACTGGCGATTTCTTCGAGCGTGAGGGGAAGTTGGACTCTAAGGTCAGAACCGGGTGTGCCGACTGAGGCAGTGCGTGAACGGGTGCGGCCAGTGGTGAAGACTTCGTCGAAGACGCTTCCTCCAAATCCGCTGCCGAAAATATCTCCGAATGCACTGAAGATATCATTAATATCTGTGAAGCCGCGGAAGTCATAGCCGGGACGCATCCCTTCGGGCCCGAACTGATCGTAACGACGACGTTTCTCATCGTCGCTGAGCACCTCGTATGCTACGGCAGCTTCCTTAAACTTCTCTTCAGCCTCTTTATTCCCGGGGTTTCGATCAGGATGGTACTTGAGGGCTAACTGGCGGTAGGCCTTCTTGATCTCTTCCTTCGCCGCACTGCGGGGGACCCCCAAGATCTCGTAATAGTCTCGTTTGCTCATTGAGGCTCTTTTCCAGTAGTCTCATCGCTATTCTTCGCTTCCTTCTTATCTTCGGAAATCTCCCGCCCTGGGCCTTCAGAATTTCCTGCCACGATGACCTTTGAGTGGCGGATTACTTTATTGTGGAGTGAATAGCCTTTCTCCACTTCTTCGATGACCGTATGAGGGGGGACGTTTTCTTTTGCCATCTGCATCAAAGCATCGTGGTAGTCCACGTTAAACTCTTTTCCAAGAGCATCTATCTCTTTAAGACCTCGTGCTTCAAGAATCTTCATTAACTTTGAATGGATCAATTCTACACCCTTGTAGAACGGACCAAACTCACGGCGTTCTTTGCCAGCTTTCAGCGAGCGCGCGATATCGTCCAAGATAGGGAGGAGTTCGAGAATGAGTTCTTCATTTGCAAATCGCGTAAAGGTGATGTAATCGCTCTCGATTCGTTTCTTGTAATTCTCAAACTCCGCTGCTTTTCGGAGAAATTGATCCTTATGAAGTTCGACTGTTTTCTCAAGCTCAGCGACTTTCGCCTTCAATGCATCTAAATCTGAAGGTGGTTCAGTCTTTTCAATTCCCGAGGTTTCTCCCTGTGAATCTCCGGCGGGTAATCCCTCGGGATTTTTCTTTAATCTTTCCGCTTCTTGGTTTCTGGGTGCTTTGTTCTCTTCCATTCCTATCTTCTCGGCTATGACAACATCGCTGAGATCGTTCTGGCCATGTGATCGACGAGTGGAATTAACCGTGAATAACTCATCCTCTTCGGACCGATGACACAAACAGTCCCAAGAGCATCACCGACTTTGTAAACGGATGTCACTGTGCTGTAATCCTTCAACTTATCCTCTTGGTGTTCATCACCTATTGTTACTGTGATCTCGCCGGGGAGGGGGTTACGTTTCACCAACACGTGTGTCAAGACTTCTTCGTCATCCACGAGGCGAATGAACGCCCGGAAAGTTTCGGGCTTCTCGAACTCCGGCTGGTGTATCACATCAGGTGTTCCACCAATGTGCACGTGACTCCACGTCCATGTATCATCGAAGAGTTTGTTCGTCGATCTCATCAAGAGGCGAATGATTCCCGTTTCTTCGTCCTTGACATCCTTTACGCGCCTGGCAAATGTGTCCCTGATATGCTGCAAGGTATGGTCACTCAATCTCTCGTTAAGAATGCCGCTGAGGGCATCGAGCTTCTCTCTTCTTACCTCCGAAGAGACCTCCATCATGATGGTTTTCACAATCCCCGATCTTATTGAGAGGATTGCGGCGACTTTGGTGCTCGATACGCTAATCAGATCCAGCCGATCAAGCGTCGCGCAGCTGATGTGAGGGGAAGAGACCAGGCTCAACTGGTGGGAGATTTTGCCTAAAATCCTCGATGCTTCCGTGAAAAGTTCTTCGGGTGCGGTCGTGTTTTCGAGTGTTTTCCCAATCGCGATCCGATCGGAATCAGATATATTCTCCATTTCCATGAGCGTGTTTACATAGAAACGGTAACCTTTGTCCGTGGGCATTCTCCCTGCGGAAGGGTGAGGATGGTTGAGATACCCGAGATCTTCCAGGTTGGCCATCACATTGCGAATTGTCGCTGGGCTCAAAGAGAGATTGTGCCGTTTGGATATGGCGCGAGAACCAACAGGGAGCGCTGAGGCGATATACTCGCCGATGATATACCGAAGAATGCTCTCCTGTCGGTCGGTGAGTTCTTCTCCCATGGCATTGTAATGACTCATAATAAAATTCTGCTATTTTCTGTTTAAAAATAACACATTTAACCATTTTTGTCAAGGTGTATTTCAGTCAAAATGCTTCACCGGAGCAGAGTTGATTGACTCTCTTGGCTTTTCTTCCTATATTCTCGTGTAGATCTTGTTTCGTTCCAGTGTTCCTTTCTGCGACAAAGCTATTACCCTGACGATATTTGATCTCATCTCAGGGGCTGTCTACGACCCTGCGGGTCGTAGACTCGTTGAGGAGAGCGTTCGGCTCCGAGCAGCACGACCGGCAATGGGAAGAAAAGAAAACTTCAATCCCCTATTGATATTTAAGTTGTTGATAGGGGCTGTAGCTCAATGGGAGAGCGTTCGGTTCGCATCCGAAAGGTTGGGGGTTCAAGTCCCCTCAGCTCCACTACTGTCACAAGTGGGGGACCGCCCTTGATAATGGCGGTAGAAGGGTTTATTTGTTGGAAGAGTTTTCCATTTCGAGATCCTCGAACGGAACAAAGAGGTCAAGTTCTGTGCAACGGAACGTTGCTCAACCCCGCCAGGTCCGGAAGGAAGCAACGGTCGGCAAGAGGTTCCGTGTGACACAGTCTGTCTCGCCCTGCGAGGCACGCTTGACCTCTTTGTCTACGTTTCACCCTTCTAGCGCCTTCCTGTTCCCCTTGTGACGGGAATTCCTTTTTTTCTGCAAAAACACTTTTCCAGAGACGTTTAGATTTAAAACAAGAAGTTTCATGTATTTTTAGAAGAAGGATATTGATGTGAGAAAAGAGATTGTGATGAACGCAACTGCCAACCAAAACCGCATTGCCATCACTGAAGATGGCAAACTTGCGGAACTCTTCGTCGAAGCCCCTGAAAAGGAGAGGATGGTGGGCGATATTTATGTGGGCAAGATCGCTCGCGTGATGCCGGGCATCAGAGCAGCTTTCATCGACATCGGACTGAAGCAAGATGCATTCCTCCATTTTTCCGATATTGGAAGCTCTCTCGACGAATACTCCGACCTCATCGGTGACGAGCCGGAGATTGAATCACAGGAGGAAGCCGAAGAGGAGCTTGTTCCAGTTGAAGCAGCGGCTGGAGGTGGGTCACCGCTCGTGCCCGCCCCGACGATTGCAGAAGTAGCTCATCAACGACCAACTCGGGGACATCGAGGTCGCGGGCGTGACAGGCTTGAACATCCCGAAAGACATCTCGAAAAGGGTCAGGATATCATCGTTCAAGTCACAAAGGAACCGCTTGGGAAGAAAGGCGTCCGGGTTACGTCAGAGATTTCTCTTCCCGGGAGGTTTCTCGTTCTCCTGCCTTTCGATGGAAAGGTCGGTGTCTCGAAACGGATAATGAACTTCAAGGAGAAGCGTCGTCTCCGGCAGCTCGTTCGAGGGATTCTCCCTACTGGATTCGGCGCTATCATTCGAACGGTTGCAGACGGGAAGGATGAGCAAACACTGAAAAACGATCTCGAGCAGCTTATTAATACATGGAGGGAAATTGAGAAGACGGTAAAAACAGAAAAAGCTCCCGCGCTACTCTACAAAGACATGAGGACGACCTCGAGTGTGATTCGCGATCTCTTCTCGAACGATGTCGATCGTGTCGTTGTGGACTCGAAGAAGCTCTATCGGGAGATTCGAGCGTACGTCAAATGGACTTCCCCGACAATTCTCGATAAGATCGAATATTATCATGGTAAGGAACCGATTTTCGACGCCTCTGGAATTGAAAAAGAAATCGCCACCGCGATTAGCAGAAAAGTGTGGCTTAAGAGCGGTGGTTACATCATCATTGAGCAAACAGAAGCGATGGTCGTCATTGATGTTAACAGCGGACGCTATGCGGCGAAGAAGGAACAGGAGTTAAATTCGCTCCGGACAAACCTTGAGGCGGCGCGGGAAATCGTTCGCCAGATTCGTCTCCGGGACATCGGCGGTATTATTGTAGTAGACTTCATCGATCTCGACGATGAGAGGAATAAAAAGAAGGTGTATGACGAGCTTCGTCGTGAATTCCGGAAAGACCGCGCGAAAGTCACCGTCCTCCCAATGACAGAGTTCGGCCTCGTTCAACTCACGCGCCAACGAATCCGCCAAAGCGTTTTGCACAGCTTTACAGAGCCATGCCCTACATGTGCCGGTACAGGATTAGTCCAGTCTAAATCAACGATTATCAGTCACATCGAACGGTGGATAAGGCGCTTCAAGTCTGAGTCGAAAGAGTTCAGGCTCATCCTCAAGGTCCATCCAACGATCGGTGAGCATCTTTCAGACGGTAAACTCAGTCGGCTGCGCAGGATGATGCTAAAATTCTTTGTTCTCATTAAGCTCGAGGCTGATCCATCCCTTGCTGTTGAGGAATTCAAGTTCATCTCGAGAAAGCAAAAGAAAGA
>JAHEZR010000222.1 GCA_023251005.1 Ignavibacteriota bacterium
ATCAAATTGATATTTGCTCATCACTCGGCAGAGCTCAAGGACGAGAGCAGTACCACTGCCGTCATCATTCGCGCCGGGCGCAATGCTTGACGAATCCATTACATCGCTGGCCCGCGAATCGTAGTGACCGCTGACGACGTAGATGCGATCCTTCGATTCAGCCTGAGCTCCCGGTAGAAATCCCACAACATTCACAACTTTCGTCGGTTGAGTAACGCGCCGAGAAGGCGGCGCCTCGAACTCATCAAATGAGACTTCCATTCTCCCACCGTTTGCCTTATTGTAGCGATCCATCTCCGCTTTGATCCACCTCCGTGCGGCTCCGATGCCTCTCGTCTCGCTGAGCGTATCGGATAGAGTATGCCGGGTGTGGAAGCTCACGAGTTTCTCGATGTTACGCTTGATGGAATCGGCCGAAATCTCAGAGACTATCTTTTCGATCAGCGGATTGCGGGGGGTAACGGGCAGTGCGGAAGTTCTGGAAAAACCGACGAAGTGAATAATTAAAGTAAGTAACAATCCGGGTTTCAGAATAAATGTGTGTGAGAAGGATCCCATTGCTGGAAGAGAATTGTGGTGGATATGGTTGGAATTTCTCGGGCGACAGTCTCATGACCTCCTCTTGATCCCCTCCTTACTAAGGAGGGTCCACGACTCGACGAGTCGTAGACTCGTTGAGGACAAAAGGGGAGGTAAAACTTTCCTACTTGATGTACTGAAGGAACATTAAGTTCCAAACAAATTCAGATACTTCAACGCACTCCCGGTGTTGAACACAACCACAGTCTCCTTGTCTGAAATCGATTTGCGCGCTTTCAGATATTTCAGTGCCGCCAATGCCGCACCTCCTTCTGGACAAACGAGAAGACCCTCAAGTTTTGGCAGTGAGCGGACGCTTTCGAGAGTTTCATCATCCGAGACAGCGACTGCCGCACCTCCACTCTCGCGAATAGTTTTCAGAATGAGATGATCAGCGAACGCCTTGGGGACACAAAGGCCCGCAGCAGCCGTGTGAGCATTTTCCCATAGAGTTGATTCCTTTTTCCCAGCGTCAAAAGCCTTGACGAGAGGGGCACATCCGTTCGACTGGACGACAAGCATCTTAGGTTTTTTCCCCATGATCCAACCCAGCTCCTCAAGCTCGCTGAAGGCTTTCCACATTCCGATGACTCCAGTGCCTCCACCAGTAGGGAAGATGATCGCATCCGGCAACTTCCAATCAAATTGCTCGGCAAGTTCAAACCCCATCGTTTTCTTCCCCTCGATTCGGTATGGCTCCTTCAACGTGGAGATCTCAAACCAGTTATTTTTCTCCTTTAATTCATTCACTAATTTTCCCGCATCGTTAATGAGACCTTCGACGAGATGAAGCTCTGCACCACATGCAGCAATTTCTTTCTTGTTCACTTCTGGTGTACCTTCTGGGATAAAAACATGTGCCTCGATACCGGCGCGAGCGGCATATGCCGCGGCGGCACTGCCGGCATTCCCTGCCGATGGCAAAACAACCTTTGAAATACCGAATTCCTTTGCCTTCGAAATCGCCATCGACAGCCCACGCGCCTTGAAAGATCCGGTGGGCATCTGTGACTCATCCTTAAGAAAGAGATTCGGTATTCCCAACCTCTCACCCAGCTTTGTGAGCTGAATAATTGGCGTAACCCTCTCCCCCAGCGTCACGATGCTTTCGTCTTTCTCTATGGGGAGGAGCTCCTGATACCGCCACATCGAACGGGGACGGGTGTGGAGCTCTTTCTTCAGAGGTGAATTTTTCACCTTATCCATGTCATAACGAACAAATAGAGATTTGCCACACCGCTTGCAGACCCCGTGGATCTCTTTTGATGAATAGGTAGAAGAGCAGCTTGAACATTCAAGGTGCGAGATGAAAGAATTCACAGTAGGCCCGAATTGACGAGAGGTAGCTTATCCGATTGAAGAAACCTAAAGATAAATCTCGATGGTAGGATCCACTCCTATTTCCTACTCCATTCTTCGACTAAAGTTTGAACTATGGGCGCAGCGAGGTTAGGCTTTGAATATTTTCCTTCCCCGAGTCTTTGGCGCAAGGCTTCGTATAACGCGACGGCACATGCTACAGAGACATTCAGGCTTTCAATCATCCCGTACATTGGAATCATAAACCGTCCGTCAGCTAATGCACCTGCCTCCGAAGAAACACCAAGATGCTCGTTCCCAAATACGAGTGCCACTTTTCTTGAAAGGTCGAGATCAAACAAGGAAGTCGACCCAGAATTTAATTGGGAAGCAAAGATTTTGTATCCTTCTTCCCGGAGCCTTGAGTAACAATCCTCGAGCGAGCGAAATTTCCGGCGCGTAACCCATTTCCATGCGCTGGCAGAGCTTTTCTTCCCAATTGGAGGAAACCTCTCCCTTTTGTAGACGACTTGCACCTCTCTCACACCAACAGCATCCGCAGTTCGAAGGATAGCACTTACGTTGTGAGGGTCATGGATGTCCTCGAGTACTACTGTGAGATCGTTCTGTCGGTGTTCCAGAACAGTGCGAATTTTCTGACGACGCCTATCTGTTCTCATTTCACCTTAATCCTTCTTCTCAGCCGGTTCGGCACCTGCACTGCCACTCTCTTCCGCTTTCTGATGGTAAAACTCACTGAGCTCGTTGTTTCCAATGATATGATAGAGATGGGAAAGACGGGAATAA
>JAHEZR010000223.1 GCA_023251005.1 Ignavibacteriota bacterium
TCCCCTCTTCTTTGTTTAGGTCTTTCGACTTCTCTGAACTTTTTTGCTCCTCGCTCTATTCATCGTGCGAATCCTCTTGAAAAGATTCGCCATTTCAATCGCGCTGAGCGCTGCATCCCATCCCTTGTTTCCAGCCTTTCCGCCGGACCGCTCAAGGGCTTGCTCTGACGTCTCCGTTGTCAGAACACCGAAGGAAATAGGGACTCCACTCGTGCGTGCTACATGTCCAACGCCTCTCGTCACTTCAGCGGCTATGTACTCAAAATGCGGAGTCTCACCGCGAATGACGCAGCCAAGACAGATGAGTGCATCGTACTTTCTGGTTGAAACAAGCTGGTCGGCGACCTGTGGGATTTCAAATGAACCGGCGCAGGAAAAAGTCTCGACATCGCTTTTGGCGGCACCATGCTTTGCTAAACACTCAAGTGCAGCAGTGTGCAATCTTCGTGTGATAGAATCGTTGAATCGGCTGACGATGATACCAAACTTCACCCCCTTCGCGGAAACCTCGCCTTCAACCATCTTCGTCATGAACGATACATCTTTTGAAATAGATGGCCACTAAGAACTCGGGCCTTCAGAACAGGCGCTTCTTCATTTCCTCCACCCATCCCAACGGCACGCTGTAGGACCCCAGCGTACCATTGTCACTCCGGTTGCCGCCGTGAAAATCTGACCCACCGCTCTCGAGAAGGAAATAATGGCCAACAATCTTCCGATAGTGGAGAACTTTTTCAGGATCATGGGAAGGATGAACAACCTCGATTCCGTCAAGACCACTCTTGATCAAACGGAGAAGAATTGCATCGGTCGTATACTTTCCCGGATGTGCGAGGAAGGACAACCCTCCCGCCGAAGCGATGAGGGAGATGGCATCCTCGGGTGAAACAGAAAATTTCTTCTCGTATGCGGGACAACCATAGCCGATGTACTTCGAGAATGCCTCGTGGTAGGAATCTGTCAGGCCTTCTTCAAGGAGAGCAGTGGCGATGTGGGGGCGGCCTACAGCTCCCTCGCCAGCCCTCTCCAGAACAGACTCGAGCTTCAGGGGAACGTTGATGCTATTCAGCTTCTCGACAATCCGCTCAGCGCGCCTGACGCGCTCTTTTCTAAAAATGGAAAGGTATTCGAGGAGGTTCTCATTTCGGTAGTCGAGAAAATATCCGAGGATGTGAATGTCTCGGTCTTCGAGCGTCGCACTGAGTTCGACACCGGGAATGATTTCAAGCCCCAGCTCTCTGCCGAGCTCAACGCTCTCTTCGATTGCATTCACGTTGTCGTGGTCGGTAATGCCGAGAACTTCTAACGCGGACTCCTTCGCCTTTATTACCAGTTCGTTGGGAGAAAGAACGCCGTCGGAGTGAAGCGTATGCGTGTGTAAGTCAGCCTTCCCTTCCATAATCTCGTCTATTGTGATTCAGAACTTACTTCCTTGCAACCCTTTCCCGACGAAACGGCAGTGAGTAAGGGCAATAATCCGTCCAGGAAATCAGGTTGTGAACTTCAATCGTCATCTAAATTCTATGTGGTAGCAACGTAGCGCGGGGTCTCTCTCTCCGTCCAATCTTTTATGGTGGGCCTCAAGCCATCTACATTTGTAGGAAGGAATGAGATATGAAGCTTGTGCCAGCAGCCCAAGGAATGAAGCATCCGGTGCTTAACCGCGTGGAAGAATATAAAAACCTCCGACCTGAAAGTCAAGCGATTATTCCCTGAGAGTTCAGTGGAGAGACCGGAATCGCAGGCTATCTGGAAGATGCTGCTCTGAACGCGAAGAGAGACCTATCCTCGGCTGCCACGATCAGATAGTTGCGCCAGACGATAGGCGATGTTTTGATGCGACCTTTTACGTCGTATTCCCATTTCAGTGTGCCGGTGAAAGCATCAACGGCATAGAGTTTCTTATCCGTCGAGCCGAAGTAAAGGTTGTCGCCAGAGACCACGGGCGAAGAGTTAACAATGCTTGTGGCAAAGAAGCGCCACGCTACGGATCCATCTGAAACCCGTAGTGCGTAGAGTGTGGCATTCGTCGCACCGAAGTAGACCTGATCCTCGTAGAACGCCGGGGAGCCGTAGATCTTTGCCCCCGCCAAAAACTTCCAGGCGAGAGCGCCGTCCTTCAAATTCAACGCGTAGAACGTGTTGTCAAGCGAGCCGAAGAAAACTCTCTCGCGATAGATCGACGGCGTAGCAAAAACGCCGCGGCCAGTTTTGAATTTCCAAAGGAGCTTTCCCGTCTCAAAATCCACCGCATAGAGATGACCGTCATCACACCCGAAGACAACAATCCTCCCATCAGTGGCCGGAGAAGAATGAATCGGCTGTTTCGTGTCGAAGCGCCAGAGTTCGCTGCCATCACTTTTTTCAAGACAGTAGAGGACGCCAGTAAGGGTCGTGACCAGGAGTCGATGACCGAATCGCAGCGGGGAAGATTCGATTCCTCCGAGTTCTTTGGTCCACCGCACAACTCCGTTCCGGTAGTCGTAGCAGACAAGCGTGCGATCACCAACCGCCGAACCCGCGATCAAGTTGATCCCGTCGATGAGCGGCGCTCCTGCGACGGCAGACTCCACACTAACAATGCCGACTCGGTTGCCTGTCCTCGCATGGACGACATGCACTTCTCCCTGAAGCGTTCCAACAAAAACAAGTGTGTCCGCCGCCACCGGTGAT
>JAHEZR010000224.1 GCA_023251005.1 Ignavibacteriota bacterium
CAGATCTGATACAACTGAAAATTGATGAATGCCTCAACAGCAAGATAGCTGTAAATTGTGGAAAGGCTAGCAAAGGCGAGCGTGACTGTGGCCCTTTCGTCTGATTTTTCCTCGGGGGGATTCGCCAC
The DNA here is from genome assembly GCA_023251005.1 of Ignavibacteriota bacterium. Next base: position 129 of record JAHEZR010000224.1, read on the forward strand.
ATCCACGGTCTGGGAATGAGCAATTGCTTCAACAAAACTCCGGGCGAGTTCAAGATAAGCTTGGCTGATCCGAATACTAAATTCCATGTTCTTTGGCGTCTGGACCCCTTCATTCAAATCTTATAGACGAGGAATTCAGTAGAGCAGTTCCACTATCGTTGCAATCCCCTGCCCTACTCCAATGCACATCGTCGCCAATCCGTATCGGGCATTTCTTCGCTTCATCTCGTGGATAAGCGTCGCCATCAACCGAGCGCCGGTGCAGCCGAGTGGATGGCCGAGAGCAATGGCGCCGCCGTTTACGTTGAGCTTTGTGTTATCAATGTCCAAGTCACGGATGACGGCAATGGACTGCGAGGCGAAGGCTTCGTTTAACTCTATCAAGTCCATATCCTTCATCTTCAGTCCAGCTTTTTTTAGTGCAATTTGCACTGCGGGCACGGGACCGATACCCATAAAGCGTGGATCAACTCCGGCAACACCAGTCGAAACAACACGTGCTAACGGTCTCAATCCAAATTCCTTCGCCTTCTTCTCACTCACGATCAGAAGCGCAGCGGAGCCGTCATTCATTGGAGAGGAGTTGCCCGCTGTCACTGTGCCGTTCTTCCGAAATACTGGCGGAAGTTCGGCGAGTTTTTCGAGCGAAGTGTCGGGGCGAGGTCCCTCATCCTCTTTTACAATTAACGATTCACCTTTTCTCTGTTGGATCTCAACGTGGATCAGTTCATCCTGGAACTTACAATCTTTTTGTGCCTTCACCGCTTTCATGTGACTGTTGTACGCGAACTCATCCTGCTCCTCGCGGCTGATCTTGTACTTTTCCGCTACGTTCTCCGCGGTTTCACCCATGCTCTCGAGCGGGAACATCGCCTCCAGCTTCGGATTGGGATAGCGCCAGCCAAGTGCAGTGTCGTACGCAGTAATGTTCCCGTAAGCGCCGGTGAAATTCTTCGGCAGAGAATATGGCGCGCGGCTCATGCTCTCAACTCCTCCAGCGATAACGATGTCCAAATCTCCAGACCAAATTGCTCGTGCCGCATGATTAATTGCATCGAGACTCGAACCGCAGAGTCGGTTGATTGTGTCAGCTGGAACGGAATAGGGAAGTCCTGCGAGCAGGGCTGCCATCCTACCGACGTTGCGATTGTCCTCGCCTGCTTGGTTTGCACAACCCCACATCACGTCTTCGACTTGAGGGGGATCAATTTTCGTGCGCTCGATAAGTGTTTTGATTGCGAGTGCACTCATGTCATCGGGTCGGACGTCGCGCAGGACTCCGCCGTACTTGCCAACGGGCGTCCGCACCGCATCGATGATGAAGGCTTGTTCAAGTCTACTGGCGGGCATTGTTTTCTCCCATCATAGCTGGCAGCGAACTAATTCAGGCTGGGTCTAAACTTTTCCAAAAATAGTATAATAGGGAACAAAAAACAACAGAGGAGGGCATTCATTTCCTCTCCGCCGAGCGTTGCGCCTGCAGTGACATCTTGTGGGAATGAGATGAGAACCTACACTGAAGTCGATGTAGGTTCCTTTTCTGGATTCAAACCGACGGTTTGTACTCAGTCACAGAGAGTGCCTTGCGAAGGTAGGCTTCCAGAGTGGCAGAACTGTTTGGGAAATAATAGAGGAGGAGGCTTCCCACTAACATTAAAATATCTTCTCCGAGAGTGGTCCAACCGACTTTCCTCACATCCGATGTTCCGAAGCAGCCGCAGGAAATATCCAAGCCCCTCACAAGGCTGATTGCGATGGCGAGTCCGAATAAAGAGAGGAGAAATGTGAGAAGGAACGAACTCCCGCGTACAAGAAGTCCCAGAAGAATGAAGAGACCTGCAAGTAGCTCAACCCAAGGAAGAATGATTGCGAAAATATTCACTGCTGGAACGGCGAGGAGTCGGTAGTTCAGAATAGCTTTTGCGAATTCTTCGGGCTGGGCGATTTTCTCGATGGCGGCAAAGATGAAGATAAAGCCGAGGATCACTCGAATTCCAAAAAGAAAATAAGGGTTGCCGAAAGTGCTTCGGAGGAGTGTGCTTGTCATCTTTACAGGTTCTCCTTCGGTCCGCTCTCGATAGGAAGTTTCCTTTGCTGCCAGTCGAGCCAGCCGGAGAAAAAGATTTTAACCTTTGTGAATCCCATCGACGCAAGTTTTTCGCCGAGCTCGATGCTCTGTTCGCACTCGACGCCGCTGCAGTACGTCACGATGAGCTTGTCCTTTGCAATGTTCTGCACCAGACTTGGATTCGCTTCCAACTTCTTCAGTGGAATGCAGATCGCTCCCTTGATGTGGCCTTCGTTGAACTCGTCATCGTGTCGAGCGTCGATGAAGATCCCGTTTCCTTCCTGATAAATTTTGTACGCCTCGTCAACGTTAATGAGCGTTGGTCGTGGGGAATCTTTAGGAGTCTCAGGTCGGCTCGTATCGGACGACCAAGTAAGTTGACGCTGTCTTCGGATGAGATCAATCCCTCGGGGTGAAACTGCATTGTAGACCAGTCCGAGTGC
>JAHEZR010000049.1 GCA_023251005.1 Ignavibacteriota bacterium
TCAATCAACCTCTTCAATCGGTTGTTTCGAATGATTACTCTGCGATAGAGATCGTTGAGATCGGACGTCGCAAAGCGTCCCCCCTCGAGTGGAACGAGCGGTCGAAGCTCAGGCGGAATTACCGGGATAACACTCATCACCATCCATTCCGGCTTGTTCACGGGCCGGCCTTCGATTTCGCGGAATGCCTCAACCACCCGGAGCCGTTTTAGTGCTTCCGCTTTCTTCTGAACAGATGTTTCTTCCTTGACCTCAACCCGAAGTAGTGCCGCATGACTCTCGATCTCGACCCGCTTCAGCAGATCTCTGATTGCTTCACCACCAATCTTTGCGATGAACTTCTTCGGATTAACGTCTTCAAGTTCTGAGTTTTTCGGTGGAAGTGAAGCGAGAATTTCAAAGTACTGCTCTTCGGATATCAACTCCTGTGGCTGAAGGCCCGTGGGTCCCGGCTGGTTGACAACGTAGGACTCATAGTAAATGATCTTCTCGAGATCCTTCGTGCTCATCCCAAGAACGTTGCCGATCTTACTCGGCAGGGAACGGAAATACCAGATGTGAACGACCGGCACGGCAAGTGCGATATGGCCCATCCGCTCGCGACGCACACTTTTCTGAGTTACTTCAACTCCGCAACGGTCGCAGATTATACCTTTGTAACGGATGCGTTTGTATTTGCCGCAATGGCATTCCCAGTCACGGACGGGCCCAAAAATCTTCTCGCAGAACAGGCCGTCCTTTTCCGGCCGGAAGGACCGATAGTTGATCGTTTCCGGCTTAGTTACTTCACCGTGAGAGCGAGCTAAAATCGCATCCGGAGAAGCGAGACTAATCGAGATCTGAGTGAAATGCCTCTTCGGACCTGTTTCACGAGTTGAAAATGGCATTGGAAGCCTCCAAGCTTTTGCTGTTGAACCTTCAGACTCTGGAACGTGACGGAACTATCAATTTCGTCTCTTACTCGATTCTTACATCCAACCCAAGACCCATCAGCTCCCGGATTAAGACGTTGAAAGATTCCGGGATGTTTGCTTCAGGGAGGTTGTCACCTTTCACGACCGCTTCGTAGACTTTCGCGCGCCCGGTGACATCATCACTCTTGACGGTGAGCATTTCCTGGAGAATATGAGCGGCACCGTAGCCTTCAAGGGACCACACCTCCATCTCACCAAACCTCTGTCCCCCAAATTGAGCCTTTCCGCCGAGAGGCTGCTGCGTGATAAGAGAGTACGGTCCAATCGATCGCGCGTGGATCTTATCGTCAACAAGATGAGAGAGCTTCATCATGTAAATCACACCGACGGTTACTTCCTGATCGAAAGGCTCGCCTGTCTGGCCGTCGCACAGAATACTCTTCGAATTCTCGTTCAGCCCAGCTTTTCGGAGCTCAGCCTGCACATCCTCCCACGTCGCTCCATCAAAAATAGGTGAGGAGTATGTCATGCCCATCTTGTTTGCAGCCCAACCAAGCGCGGTCTCATACAATTGGCCGAGATTCATTCGCGAAGGGACACCAAGTGGGTTCAGAACGATATCAACAGGGGTCCCATCAGGCAGGAAAGGCATGTCTTCGGCATGGACAATTTTCGCCACGACGCCTTTATTGCCATGTCGCCCTGCCATCTTATCGCCGACCGAGAGCTTGCGTTTCTTTGCAACGTAAACCTTCGCGAGTTGCACTATGCCGGGCGGCAACTCATCCCCCAGCTGAATCTTATTCTTTTCATGCTTGTGCTGCTCTTCGATCTCGTCGACCTTTGCCTTATAGCTCGCATAAATCTTCAGCAAAAGTGAATTCTTCCTTTTGTCATCAACCCAATCTTGTGAAGGATCGAGCTTCTCAAGATTCTCGAGAGTCTGGAAGGTATCTTCCTTCAACTGTGTCCCACTCCGCAGGACAACATTTCCATCGAGATCACGAATACCGACTGACTTCTCGCCAGTGAAGAGCGTGTCGAGCTTCTTGCCGAGCTTTACGTACAGGTCATTCAGATCCTTCCTCCGCTGACGATCGAGCGCCTCGAGCCTGCGCTTATCCTCCTTCCGGTTCTCCGCATCTTTTTTCTTCCTACTGAAAAGCTTCGTGGTGATGACGATTCCTTTCATCCCGGGAGGCGCTTTCAGTGAGGCATCTTTCACATCTCCAGCTTTCTCGCCGAAGATCGCTTTGAGAAGCTTCTCCTCGGGCGTTGGATCCGTCTCACCTTTTGGCGTGATCTTGCCGATAAGGATATCTCCCTCGCGAACCTCAGCACCGATGCGGACGATTCCATTCTCATCGAGATTCCTCGTTGCATCTTCACTCACATTCGGAATCTCGCGTGTGAGCTCTTCTTCTCCCCGCTTGGTGTCCCGAACCTGCAGCTCAAATTCTTCGATGTGGATTGAAGTGTAAACATCCTCAGCGACCACTCTTTCGCTGATGACAATCGCGTCCTCAAAGTTGTAACCGCGCCACGGCATAAACGCAACTACAATATTCCGCCCCAACGCTAACTCACCTCGGTCGGTAGCGCAGCCATCTGCGAGAACATCACTACGCTTCACCCGCTGTCCTTCTACAACGATAGGCTTCTGATTGACGCAAGTGTCTTGGTTGGTCCGAAAGAACTTCGTCAAGTCATATTCCACACGACGTTTTTCATCGAAGCTCGTGAGAGCTTCAGCGCTTCCCTCATCGATATCATACTGCACAACGATCTTGTCTGCCGATACATACTCGACCGTCCCGCTACGCTCTGCGACAATAAGCGTACGAGAATCCCGGGCGATCTTCTCTTCCAGGCCTGTTCCGACGAGCGGCTGCTCAGGCTTCAAAAGAGGAACGGACTGACGCTGCATGTTCGAGCCCATCAGCGCCCGGTTCGCATCATCGTGTTCAAGAAAAGGAACAAGCGCAGCCGCCGCACTTACGATTTGATTTGGGGCGACGTCCATGTACTGGACTTCTTCCGGCTTCACGACTGGAAAATCGCCCTTGGTTCTCGCTTTGATGCGCTCATCGATAAATCGCCCCTTGTCGTCGACGTTCGAGTTCGCCTGGCCGATTGTGTAAATGTCTTCCTTCTCTGCGGTCAGGAATTCGATCTCCTCCGTCACTCGCCCGTTCTTCACCTTTAGATACGGGGTTTCGATGAAACCGTACTCGTTCACACGGCCGTGGATGCAGAGCGAGGAGATGAGACCGATGTTCGGTCCTTCAGGAGTTTCGATCGGACAGAGACGGCCATAATGTGTGTAGTGGACGTCACGCACCTCGAAGCCTGCACGTTCACGCGTTAACCCTCCAGGACCGAGAGCGCTCATTCTTCGCTTGTGAGTCAACTCGGCAAGAGGATTCGTCTGATCCATAAACTGCGAAAGTTGGTTCGTGCCAAAAAACGCATTGATCACACTCGTGATTGTGCGAGCGTTGATCAAGTCCTGTGGCGTGAAGCCCTCGCCATCGCGGAGATTCATTCGCTCGCGAATTGTGCGCGCCATGCGGGCAAGGCCGATATTGAACTGTGTGGCCAGCTGCTCGCCAACTGTCCGGACGCGTCGGTTCCCCAGATGATCAATATCATCTACAACCTTCGTTCCTTGCTGGAGACCAAGGAGATAGTTGATGATAGCGATTATGTCTTCTTTCGTCAGCGTCGTTACATTGGCAGGGACGTTGAGGCTGAGCTTCGCATTCAGGCGATAGCGGCCAACATCCCCCAGATCATAACGCTTCGGATTGAAGAAGAGTCGATCAATCAGGTTCTTCGCGGTTTCAAGATCGGGTGCTTCACCCGACCGAAGCTGGCGGTAAATGGCCTCGAGGGCGTCTTGCTCCGACCGCGCACTGTCTTTCGAGATTGTGTTTGCGATGACGGAAGCTTCAGAAGCACCTTCATGCTTTAACAACCGGATCTTCTTGACATTCGACTTCCGAATCTTCTTGATGTTCTCTTCTGTCAACTTCGAGTCTTTGTTGATAAAGATCTCACCTGTCTTTGTGTCTACCACATCGCTGCAGATCACACGATCGGCGTAATCTTTCAGATCCCCCTTGTGCACTTCGATCTCATCCACAAGATTGAAGAGCTCAAGAATCTCATCATCTGAAGAATAGCCAAGTGCGCGGAGTAATGTGGTAACTGGGAATTTCTTTTTTCGATCGATATACGCATACATCACATTGTTGATGTCCGTCGCGAACTCAACCCATGACCCACGGAATGGGATGATGCGCGCTGAGTAAATCGGCGTCCCGTTTGGATGTACTGATTCACTGAAGAACACACCCGGCGAGCGATGGAGCTGACTCACAATAACTCGCTCCGAACCGTTGATGATGAAGGTACCCCGATCGGTCATGTACGGAAGATTGCCCAGATAAACCTCTTGCTCAACGGTATCGACATAACCTTTGCCATCCTTTGCCTTCGCCGAAAGTCGCAGCTTTGCCTTTAAGGGCACGGCATAGGTCAGACCGCGTTCCTGGCACTCGACGACGGAGTACTTCGGCTTCTCAACGTAAAACTCCACGAACTCGAGGAGATAATTTTCTCGGGCATCGGTAATCGGGAAATTCATCCCAAAAACTGCTTGAAGCCCCTTGCTCTTTCGCCGATTTGGTGCAACATTGGCCTGCAGGAAGCTTTCAAAGGAATCAAGCTGTACATTCAAGAAATCGGGATAATCAATCACCTTCGGTATCTTGGCGAAGGAGATCTTCCCGTTCGAGCCATTCTCCCTGAAATTATTGTTCTTCAAAGGTAGTCCTCCCTACATAATAGAGTGACCCAGACCCCAAATACATGCGGGCTTGAAATTAGAACTGTTGGGGCCGAAAACCCAAGGTTTACAAATGAGAAAGCAAGAACCCCTTCTTCGAGTGGATGCTTTGAAAAGCTGCAACGGCGCAAAGTCAACACTAGTGGGGACAAAAAAGTTCAATCTCTCGACTACTTCAACTCCACTTGAGCTCCGGCGTCTTCGAGCTCTTTCTTCAATTTCTCAGCCTCTTCCTTTGGGACTGCGTCTTTGATGGGCTTAGGGGCACCATCGACGAGGTCTTTCGCTTCCTTTAATCCAAGACCAGTGGCTGCGCGGACAATTTTGATCACGTTGATCTTCTGTCCACCCGCACTTTTCAGGATGACGGCGAACTCAGTCTTTTCTTCGGCCGGTGCTGCTCCTGCACTTGCTACAGGTCCGCCCCCTGCGACAACGACTGGTGCGGCAGCTGTCACGCCGAAACGATCCTCGAGTGCCTTCTTGAGCTCAGCAGCTTCAAGCAGCGTAAGCTTCTCGATCTTTTCTACAATCTCTTGAACTGCAGACATTCTCCCAGCTCTCCTTTTCTTTTATTGAATTTTTTTAGTGATTGGATGATAGTTCGTCATTCAGGCAGATGCTTTTTTCTTTTCCCCAATCGCATGGAGTACACTAACGAGATCACGAGCGACTGCCTGTACTACTCTGATAATACCCGCCATCGGTGACTGGATGCTCCCCAGAATTGACGCGACCAACTCCTGCCGCGAGGGAAGTCTTGCAAGCTCGTTGAGCTTTGACCCGTCGTACACCTGGTTTTCGACGACGCAGATCTTGATCGTCGGCTTCTCGTGCTTCTCGATGAATTTGCGGATGATCTTCGCCGGTGACACTGGATCATCGTAACTGAAGGCGATAGCTGTTGGTCCAGTAAGGCTTTCCAAAACCTTGTCGTAGCCCGTTGCAATTTCCAAAGCCTTCTTAACAAGTGTGTTCTTCACCACCTTGTAGTCAGTCCCGGATTTTCGAAATTCTCTGCGCAATTCATTTGCTTGTTCGACGGTCAGGCCAGTGAAGTCGGCAAGGAAAAGACTTTTCGCTCGAATAATCTTCTCAGTTACGTCAGCAACGATCACTTCTTTCTCCTGGCGTTTCATGTTCTCATCAACCTCTTTCTAAAATGAGTGACTTTTCCTAGTGCGTTGCAACTGCATTTCGATCTATTCGAACGCCTGGCCCCATAGTACTAGAGAGTGTGATGCTCCTGATATAGTGTCCTTTCGCCGACGAAGGCTTGAGACGGATGACGGTGCTCAGGAATGTCTCGATATTCTCAATGAGCTTCTCTTTTTCGAACTGCGCTTTGCCAACGGTTGCATGAACGATACCTGCCTTGTCGACACGAAATTCAATCTTACCTGCTTTCACTTCTTTAACAGCCTTCGCCACATCGGGCGTTACTGTTCCACTTTTTGGATTCGGCATTAGCCCGCGAGGACCAAGAATCTTTCCGAGTTTTCCAACGTCACCCATAACATCCGGCGTCGCAATGATGACATCCACGTCAGCCCAACCTTGCTTGATTTTCTCCACGTAATCGACCAATCCCGCATGATCTGCACCAGCCGCCTTTGCCTCTTCATCCTTCGGGGGTTTTGCGAGGACAAGAACACGAATCGCTTTCCCAATGCCGTGCGGAAGAGCCACTGTACCCCGTACGGACTGGTCTGCTTTTTTTGGGTCAACGCCAAGTCTGACTGCGATGTCCACGGACTCGTTGAATTTCGCTGTCGCCGTTCCCTTCACTTTTTCTACGGCTTCTTCAATAGAGTATTGCTTCGAACGGTCAAAGCGTGCTGCAAGTTCTCGATAACGTTTTCCGTGTTTCATAGCAGAATTCAATTTGAGGTTGTCATTCCGAGTCTTCAACTGTAATCCCCATGCTCCTGGCTGTTCCGGCGATCATTCTCATCGCCGCATCGATGTCTTGAGCGTTCAAGTCCGGCATCTTCATTTCTGCAATCTCTTTCAACTGTTTCCTTGTGACCTTTGCTACCTTCACTCGGTTAGGCTCGGCGGAACCTTTCTCGATCTTCGCGGCTTTCGCCAGCAACACCGACGCCGGGGGGGTCTTCGTGACAAACGTGAACGACTTATCCGAATAAACCGTAATGATTACCGGAATGATCAAGCCCTGCTTGTCTGCTGTCTTTGCGTTAAATGATTTACAGAACTCCATGATGTTCACACCCTTCTGACCAAGGGCTGGGCCGACCGGTGGGGCAGGATTCGCTTGACCTGCAGGGATTTGAAGTT
>JAHEZR010000002.1 GCA_023251005.1 Ignavibacteriota bacterium
ATCTCCAGTGATGCACCGCGAACCCGTATCCGATCGAGCTGAACAGGCACATATGGTGATCGTTCCACCAATAACGCTTAGGAGAATTCAGGCCGAGAAACAATCCTTCGACCCGGTTATACCGGAATAACAGGTCCTCATCCGTGGGATCCCAAGGCAAAGAGACCGAACTGTTACGATGGATGATGTAATCTCGGCTGGATGCATAGAGGCCTAATCTCTGCTGATCGCGCCATCGATTTCGACTGCCATCGTGGTTAGCTGCTGAGATGTCAGTTTCTCCCTCCGACTCTTCTTCCATCCCGGCAGCAGATGGTTCATCGGTGAAAATGTAGGTGCCAAATTCTCTATCGAAGCGGCGGAAGATTTGATTTACCGCAGACTCCACGCGCCTGTCAAAGTCGCTCGTGTCTTTTTCTTTGTCTTGAGCGATGCTGTGTGCAATGTTGATGCTGATTGCAGCGGGCAATGTGAAGAGAATTGTATTCAGAGTTTTCATGGATCAATCCTCCTATCATTATTCCTCTCGATAGAGTGTAATCCCCCACATCGTCGGATCATCGGGGGGATCTGTATTCCAGTGGTTGTACGAGTGTGAATCGTCGGAAGCATAATGGAGCTTGTACTGACCCTTATCGAGCATGAGGGTCGTGTTGACCATACGGTTTTTCCGTCCACCGCCTGCATGAAACGTCATCAAATAGGTCATTTCCCAGATGATGTGTCCCGTCTTACCATCCTCTATCCAGCCGTAATCGTACATCTCTCGGTTCTGCCCTTCGCCGAGTGCATAGATGCGGATGCGCGTGGGCTTGTCTAAAGAGAACGATTGGATTCTCTTGGCATCGTTGCCCACTGCTACAATCTGTGCAATAATGTCTGCTCCTTTTGTGGAGACGTTCGTCTCGACGGTACTCATGTCAAACTCTTTTCCTTCACCGGAAATGGTGATGCCCCAATTTTCAGGATCAAAGGGAGGCGTGGTATTCCAGTCGTTGTAGGCGTGTGAGTCATCGGTTTGATAGAAAGCTGTGTACGTGCCTCTCGGCAAGGTAATCACTTCGTCGATCATACGGTTTTTGTCTGCGCCGCCGGCGTGCTCGGTTCGCTCGTAGTCCATAGTCCAGACCTTTTCCCGCGTTTTTGCGTTGATGATCCAGCCGTGATCGACCATCTGACGCCGTGAGTTGCCGCGCTCACCCAATGCGTAAATATGAATTCGAGTATCCGCCTTGAGACTGAAGTTGGCGCTGCGCAGCTCGTCGTCGCCGATGCGGGTCAGTTGTATGATTACGTTCTTGTCGACGTCGACACTCGAGAGCGCGATGGCGGACTTGTCGGCGTCGCTGGTGGCCATCAATGTTATCCCGTAATTGTATGGATCATCGGGTGGTGCGTTGTTCCAATCCACGAACGAGTGGGAACCATCGGTGATATAATAGAGGACATACTCACCGGCCGGGAGGGCGAGGACTTCGTCGAACTTCACGTCTTTGTCACCGCCTCCCGCTGGCTGGATATTGCCACTTCGCATCTCCCATATACGCTTATGGCTCGTCCGGTCCACGATCCACCCGTAGTCGTCTGGTTCATCACCAGCCATCTCTCCGAGTGCGTAAACCCTGACAGGAATTGGTTTCTTGAGTGTGAAGGCCTGTTTGATATGTTCATTCTCACCGAGGCGAGTCGCCTTGTAGAGGACGTTTGGAAATTCCCTTGGCGGCTCGAACAAGTTGATGGTTGACAACTCAACTCGTTGAGATGGATTCCCCTCGGGCACCGAGAGCTCGATGCCCCATCGCTTCGAGCGGCGGCGCCAGTCCTTATCCGGTTTACCGCCGAAGAGATCGTCCAGCCATGAGAAGGGTCCTCTCTTACTCCACGTGATCCAGAGATCCTTCTTCCGTCGGTCAATGTTAAAGTTGAACGAAGCGAACGGCGAATTGGATGCGAAACCGTAAGCTACGAAGTATACTTCGTAGCTGCCTTTATTAAGCGATACATCGCCGTCGAACTTACGATCATCTTTCTCTCTCGTTGTGTTCTCGCGATCCATGCTCCAGACAAGCTTGCGCGTGTTTGCATCAATGATCCAACCGTATGCATACATCTCACCCCATTTAAATTCCATCGCTTTCTCGAAGCTGCCACCAAGGGCATTGATGTGAATCCGCATATCGGATGGAAGTGTGAAGCCGCCGGCCTTCAGCTCAGTGTCTTCAAAATCCTTGAGTTGTATGATGAGACGCTCACCTGCATAAGTCCGTGATGAAAGGAGAAAGCAGAGCACGAGGATGATTGTGGTAAGCCGTGCCTGTGCGAGTCGAAGCCGATTGGGTGAAGAGCTGATGTCCCGGGGTGCCATATAGATGATTGGTTCCGCTATGAAAATACGTCAAAACGGTCTTTTTGTTTCAGATCTTGGAAGCGGACCGCTCACTCTGGAACGAATTACTTCAGGTGTCGAAAGTTAAATCACGATAGTTGATTTGGATGGATAGCCTCTTGATTCTCACACCATCTTTTTATATTTTGCCCCGTGCCAGAGGCGGTCGATACAAATGTCCGGGAGTTGTCGCAAACACAGGGACAGCAAGAGGATTATCGCATTCTCCAATCGA
>JAHEZR010000007.1 GCA_023251005.1 Ignavibacteriota bacterium
AGTAGTGCCGTTGTCTACTTGCGGCCGGAGACCGCACAAGGAATCTATGTGAATTTCCTAAACGTCATGTCCGCGTCGAGGCAGAAAATTCCTTTTGGCATCGCACAAATTGGAAAAGCATTCCGCAATGAAATCAACACCAAGAACTTTCTCTTCCGCACGCGGGAGTTCGAGCAGATGGAGATGCAATTCTTCGTAAAGCCCGGAGCTGACGATAAGTGGTTTGAGTATTGGCGGAATGAAAGAATCCAGTGGTTTGTGAATCTTGGAATGGCAAAGGACAAACTCCGATTTCAACGTCATGAAGGAAAACATCTCGCGCACTACGCCAAGGATGCTTACGACATCGAGTTCGAGTTCCCATTCGGCTGGGGAGAGATCGAAGGGATTCACAACCGGACGGACTACGACCTCTCGCGGCATCAGAAGTATTCAGGAAAGAACTTGACATACTTTGATGAAGAGACTAAAGAACGGTACACGCCGTTTGTTGTCGAGACGTCTGCTGGGGCAAGCCGGTCGCTGATGGCATTTCTCGTGAATGCATATTCGGAGGAGGAAGCTCCAACAGCAGAGGGTAAAATGGAAACACGGACTGTCCTGAAACTCCATCCGAAACTTGCGCCCATCAAAGCGGCCGTTTTTCCTCTCGTCAATCGGGACACTATGCCAGAGATTGGCAAGAAGATTGAAGAAAACGTTCGCCCATTCTACAAAGTCTTCTATGATGACAGTGGTGCGGTGGGCCGGCGATATCGGAGACAGGATGAAGCTGGTACGCCCTATTGCTTCACCGTCGATTCACAGACGCTTCAGGATCAAACGGTGACGGTGAGGGAGCGGGATTCGATGGAGCAGGAGCGAATAAACATTGACCGCATCTTGAGCTACTTGCAGGATCAGTTTAGATGAATTTTCTCAAAGTCCTTTGTTGGCCGATCTCGACGAGTTGGGATCGGCTTTTTTGTCAAGAGCAAATCTCAAAGCTCTCGAATGAACCTCCGTTTAGTTTTTCTCAATAGCTCGAATAATCTCCGAGCAGGTTGGCGCATTGTGATCTTTCTTGTTCTACAAATTTCGCTATCCGAAGCGATCGTCGGTCTCCTTCGTCTTGTGGTTCCAATCTCTGGGGCGATCAGTCTTGCGGTAGGATACGTGATCCTCCTCGGTACAACATTCATCGTCTTAAGAATTGTTGACCACCGGCCGTTCCACGCCGTGGGGTTGCCGATAAATCGTCGTCTGGGAATCGAGTGGGCACAGGGCTTTCTCATCAGTCTGCTCATGATCTCCGCGGTTTTTGTCGTAGAGTATTTCCTGGGCTACGTTCATCTGATATGGCGGGGACAAAGTCTAGACATGATCGCAATCAGTTTTCTAACGATGTTTTTCACCTTTCTGTGGTTTGGATTTGGAGAAGAACTTCTTTTTCGTGGTTACTGTTTCCAGGCGCTCATCGAGGGAACGAATAAATATATCGCCATATTAACTTTGTCCGGGTTCTTTGGGCTTGCACATATTGGAAATCCCAACGTTACATTTTTCGGGGTTATCAACACGATCCTTGCAGGGGTGTGGTTCTCAGTGGCATATCTCAAGACGCGGACGCTTTGGTTCCCGACTTCGCTGCACGCCACATGGAATTTTTTTCAGGGTTACCTATATTCCTTTCCAGTGAGTGGATTAGAATTAGAGCACCGCTCGCTCTTCTCCTTGCAGCAGGGTGGTCCAGACTGGGTTACAGGAGGTGCCTATGGCCCTGAAGCGGGAATTCTTACTACGCTAGTTCTTCTGATCGCTACGCTTATAATCATAAAGTCATCTTCGGTCCGAACCGGAGAGGGCTTTTGGCGCCTAGAACCCCAAGTTCAGTCCCCGGGTGACTCCATCGAGTCCCAGCGATGAGATTCCTTTTCTCCACCGTCCTGTTTACTTTTTTCTTTGGATTGTTCTCTCCGGTCTCCGCGCAATGGGTAGTGGATTCAGTATTCGAAACTCATGCTCAGAAGGGGATTGATTATACCTACAATCTCGACCTTGAACAAGCAGACCGCGAATTCTCAGGGCTTATCAAACTGCGTCCGGAGCACCCTGCCGGCCCCTTTTTTCTCGCGATGGTTGATTGGTGGAGAATTTTACTCGACCTCGACGATGATTCTCACGACGGTGAGTTCTTCGACAAACTGGATAAAGTAATTGAGATGGCGAATGCGCGTCTCGAGAAGGATGAAAATGATATCACGGCGCTGTTTTTCAAGGGGGGTGCGATTGGATTCCGCGGCAGGCTCCACGCGAACCGTAGTCACTGGATCCGCGCAGCAAATGATGGTCGTCGTGCGCTCGGTATCGTCCAGAAGGCGCACGAGCTCCAACCGAGCAACTACGACATTTTGCTCGGAACAGGGATTTACAATTACTACGCGGAAGTAGCTCCCGACCGATACCCGCTTCTCAAGCCACTGATGTGGTTCCTTCCCAAGGGAGAGAAAGCAAAGGGGATTGAACAACTTCGTCTTGCTTCACAGCACGCGAAGTATGCGAAGGTCGAGGCGAGCTATTTTCTCATGCAATTATATTTTTTCTTCGAGAAAGACTATCTAGCTGCTCTACAAATCGCACAACAACTTCACACGATTTATCCAAACAACTCTCTCTTTCAACGGTATGTCGGACGATGCTATGTTGCGCTAAGTCGTCTTGATGACGCCCAAGACATTTTCTTTGATGTGGTGAAGCGGCATAAGGAATCGCGCCCCGGATACAACAAGGCTGCCGCCCGTGAAGCGTACTATTACATTGGGATGTTTCATTTGAATACCGGTCAACCTCAAGAGGCTCTGAAGAAATTTTCGGTAGCAGAGCAAATCTCGAGCGAAATCGACAAGGGTTCAGCTTCTGGCTTCAGGGTTATGACAAACTTGCGCATGGGGATGGCTTTTGATCTCTTGAAGAAAAGGGCTGAAGCGATCCAGTCGTACAAACGAGTTCTGGCGATGAATGAGTATGAGGATTCTCATAAGCTCGCGAAGCAATATATAGAGAAGCCCTACGGGGAGAATTAGATGATGTTCACGGTCATCCTCTTTGGTTTCATTGTGATGTCTGCGGAGATCCTTGGAGGGGCGGTTCTTCTCGCCCGGAGAGAGTGGCCTCGGAGGGCACAAGATTATCTGCTGGCACTGGGGGCTGGATTCCTTTTGGCTCTAGTTTTTACGGAACTCATCCCACGAAGCTTTCAAACCCTGGGCGGAACTGCTGGGCTGGTGATCATCTTAGGATTTGCGACCATCCATTTTTTCGAGCACACGGTGGTCCGTCATTTACATTTTGGGGAGGAAGTCCATCAGGAGGTCATGGTCTCAAGGGTCGCGAGCGTGTCAGCCTTTACCGGCTTATTCATCCATGCTTTCTTCGATGGACTCTCCATCGCCGTTGGGATGCACTTCAACTTTTACGTGGGTCTCTTGGTCTTCTGTGCAGTTTTCCTCCATAAAATTCCGGAAGGATTGACCATCGCGTCCATCATGCTCGCAGCGGCTTACTCACGACGGAAGGTTTTCCTGGCATCCATAGGAATCGGTGGAGCGACGATGCTCGGGGTGCTGACAATATTTTTCTTTACAAACGTCGACGCTCAGGTTACAGGCGTCGCCTTCGCTTTTTCGGCAGGATCGGCGGCGTACGTTGGTGCAAGCGATCTAATTCCAGAGATCAATCGCTCCGAGAACCGTATTACACCGCTCGTGGTTTTTGGGGGAATGCTGCTGTTTTATTGGACGGCAAAACTGCTGGAAAGTATGGTGATGGGATAGAAAGCTACAGGTTGATGCCGACGGTTATGCGATGAAGTCCACCGATCTTCCCGAGGGAGGAGAATGCGTAATCTATTTTGTACTGACTTCCAACAAACCCACCTCCGAAAGAAAACCCTGCCAATCCGGCCGAGGTTCCAATCTTCAGATCGCGGCGCCTCTCGTTATTGTACCCGAACCGAAGCCGTAACGCTTCACTGACGGTAAACTCACCACCAGCTGAAAAAGTTCTTAGCCGGGTTAGAAAATTTTCTGCAGATTCATTTAGGCGGTGGAAATCAACGTTGAGTAAAAGGGGGAGGTGTTCAAGACGTTTCGAGAGTCCGACCTTCAGGTCTAGCGGCAGGTCCTCGCGAGTCCCTTTGTAAGCGTTCACCTGTCGGCCAACATTCAACAAGCTTGCGCCAACGGTTATCTGTTCGGCTTCGAAGGTGTACATCCCGCCGAGATCAAAGGCGACTGCGGCAGACCGACTATCGGCGATCGAAGAGTAGATGAACTTGAGGTTAACGCCATAGTGAATTTTTTCGTAAACGAAATCCGAATAACCCACGAGCACGGCGAGTTCCTGCGCATGGAATGTGCCGAGACGATTCCCGACCTCGTCGGTTTGTGTGAAGCTCCCATAATTGATGTACGACACGCCTGCACCAAACCATCCCCAATCACGATATTGCTGGCCATAGGCCGCGTATCCCGAGCTGATATCGAGGAGGTGCTTCAGGTAGCCGAACGAGGCCTGATTGGATCCAAGCGTGCTCAAACCCGCGGGATTGTAAAAGATGATCACAGGGTCGTCGGTGATTGAAACAAAACTTCCACCGAGTGCTGCTGATCTCGCTCCGTTATCGAGTCGGAGAAAATCGTACGTGCTGTTCTTGTCGCCAGCTTTCGCTAGACAGCAGGAGAGGATGAGAATCGCAGGGATCGTAACTACTAAAAAAGCTCTGCGCATGCTTTTCATGGGGATTCTTTATTCACCAGCAATGTAGGAAATCCAGCATAGAAATACAAGCAAAAAGTCGTTGCAACTCATTCTAAGAATTTGTATATTGGACTTAGCAAGGAGGTCGAAATGAAGAAAGGAATACATCCAGAATACAAGAGAGCAATTGTCACATGCGTTTGCGGAAACACTTTCGAGACGCGATCCACGGTAGGGAATCTTCACGTTGAAATCTGTTCAAAATGCCATCCCTTTTTCACTGGTAAGCAGAAGTTCGTTGATTCGGCTGGTCGAGTTGAGAAGTTCATGAAAAAGTATTCGAAGAAGGGGCAACCTGCAGAAGCGGCATCATAAGCACCCATCAATCGTTTGTTCTCTGCGAAGCGGAATGTATTCCGGGAATGCATTCCGTTTTTTTTAGTCATTCCTTCCCACAACTAGAGGACAGCATGCTCGTTATTGTGAAAGACGACTATCCAGCCATGAGCCGCGAAGCGGCTCGACTCGTCGCCGAATGTCTGCGGAAGAAGCCGGACATGGTCCTCGGACTGGCAACGGGCAGCACACCGTTGGGAACTTATGCGGAACTTACTCGCATCCACCGAGAAGACGGACTCGACTTCTCGAGAGTGAGGACGTTTAACCTTGATGAGTACATCGGGATTGCACCAAGCCATTCACAGAGTTATCACTATTTTATGATGGAGAATTTTTTTAAGCACATCAATATCGATCCGCGAAATGTTCATATCCCGGATGGAATGGCCACGGACATCGACTCGCACTGTGAATGGTACGAAGAGCAGATCAGGAAAGTGGGCGGCGTTGATCTCCAGATCCTCGGCATCGGTGCCAACGGGCATCTTGCTTTCAACGAGCCCGGTTCTTCTCTGGGTTCACGCACCCGAATCAAAACTCTTACTCAGCAGACGATCAACGACAATGCTCGCTTCTTTAGCGATCCAAAGGACGTTCCGCATTATGCGATCACTGTGGGCATCGGCACAATCATGGATGCCCGGGAGCTTATCCTTCTTGCGAACGGGCCTAAAAAAGCCGATGCCCTTCATGCAGCCGTAGAAGGCCCGATTACTGCGATGTGTCCAGCTTCGATCATTCAAATGCACCGCCATGCGACAGTTATTGCTGACAGTGAGGCCGCCTCCAAGCTTACTAATATCTACCTCGGATAAAGGTGTGAAGAGATCTGCTTTACATATCTGCATCTTCGAAGATAGTTTTTACCGCAGGCTTCTTCCCCTTGTCTACTTTCGACCGGTGTATGAGCTCCGTTGCGGAATCCTCTCCTTAAGAGAAAAGATCCTCCGATCATATCCGAAGAACGCGCTCACTTTTCATTGCCGCTGGTATCTCGCCGATGTGTTGCAGGAAGAGAACCCCGAAGTCCAAATCAATCGGATCGATTCAAACAGTTGCCTCTTCATTAACGGCCGGGTTCTTGCCGATGAGAGGTTCACCAAGAAAATTATTAGCGGAAAGAGTGAGGATACGATTCTCGTACATGACAATTCGGTTGTGGCTGCCCACGTTTCGGGGCAACGGCTTGACGCTCTCAAACAAAAGCTTGACGGCGTACTGAGCCTAACGGATTTTGGGGATGTACTGAATAAGGAAGTTGATGTGAGGATGATTCGTTTCCCGTGGGATCTTGTCCATCACAATGCGGAAGAGATCGCTGTGGATTTCAGAGCTCTCACATCGAAAAAGAAAGGTAAAAAGATTGAGGGGAAGGTTTACCCCGGCGCTCACTTGCTCAACAGGAAGAAGATCTTCCTCGACCGAGGTTCTGTTGTGAAACCTGGTGTCGTCCTGGATGCCGAAGAAGGTCCGATTTATATCGGCAAAGGTGCAAAGATTTTCCCAAACGCTACAATCATAGGCCCCGCCTATGTGGGCGATCACTCGCTCATCAAAACAGGAGCGAAAATCTATGAAGGAACCTCTATCGGAGAGTTTTCCAAGATTGGTGGGGAAGTTGAGGGTTCGATTATTCATTCCTATTCGAATAAACAGCACGACGGCTTCCTCGGTCATTCGTATCTTGGGAGGTGGGTGAACCTCGGAGCGAGCACGAATAACAGTGATTTGAAGAACAATTACAGCCCTGTCACTGTTGAGATTGATGGGCAGAAAATCGATACTGGATCGCTCTTCGTCGGGTTGTTAATGGGAGATCATTCGAAGTCTGGGATCAACACGATGTTCAAT
>JAHEZR010000050.1 GCA_023251005.1 Ignavibacteriota bacterium
ATTGATTATCTCATCGTCTACGGATCTGCTGTCGTTGGGGCGCTGTCATTCAATTTCAGTGACACGTTTTGGTTTAATGCAGTCGAAGCTGAGGTCTATTCGTCAAGTATGTTCTTCGTTTCCTGTGTTGTCTGGCTCGGGATGGTTTGGTACGAATATGCCGACGTCGAAGGAAGTGAAAAATATCTAGTTCTTGCAGCTTACCTCATGGGCCTTTCGATCGGCATCCATCAGCTGAGCATACTTGCCTTCTTTACAATCGCGATGTTCATCTATTTCCGACGGTACGAATTCAGTCGCAGGAGTTTCACATACTTCACAATTATCTCTGTTCTGTCGTTCTTTGTCATCTGGCCGGGCATAGTGAACTGGATTCCTGACGTGCTCGATGGTTCTTTCAGTCTCGGACCCTTCGACATCAAGGACAGCGACTTATTGAGAATCTCGCCGCTAATTCTTATCGGTGGACTCCTCTATGGCATTTATTATTCTGTGAGGCAGAAGAACAAGATTCTCAACCTGGCGATGCTTTCTTTATTCCTGATGATCGCCGGATATTCGACGTATATGCAGGTTCTCATTCGCGCTTCCGCAAAGACGGCGATCAACGAAAACAACCCGGACAACATGGCTCGGTTTGTCTCCTACATGAATCGGGAGCAATATGGCGAGGCTCCACCGATTATGAAGCGCCGATGGAGTAATGAAGCAAATCATCAGGAGTCCTATCGACGTTACACGAGTGACTGGGATTATTTCATGAAGTACCAGCTCGGAGAGATGTATCTGCGTTATCTCGCCTGGAATTTTATTGGCAGGGCTGGTGATATCCAGGGGGCACCCGCGACTTTCTTCTCTAGTGAGGGGGGGTGGTCTGAGAGCAGAGGATATCCCAACCGATACTTTGCTTTGCCTTTCCTAGTGGGCCTCTTCGGTCTCCTCCATCACTTCAAGCGTGATTGGAAGTTTGCCCTTTCATTCCTGGCTCTCTTCCTTGTTACAGGCCTTGCACTTGCTGTCTATTTCAACATGGCGGATCCTCAGCCGAGGGAGCGCGATTACTTTTATGTCGGTTCGTTCTTTGTTTTTGCTCTCTGGATTGGACTGGGGACGGCCGGAGCGCTCGAATATCTCGAGCGATTCGTCCATGATGTGAAGCAGCGCAAGCGTGCAGTCGGTGTGGGTCTAGCTTTCGTGGCTTTCGTCGTACCTGTGAATATGGGAGTCCAAAATTACTTTGATCACAATCGGAGTAAGGACTACGTACCCTGGGACTACTCGTACAACACTCTTCAGAGCTGTGAGAAGGACGCCATCCTCTTCACCAATGGGGACAATGATACTTTTCCGCTCTGGTATCTTCAAGAAGTCGAACATGTGAGGACAGATGTCCGTGTCGAGTGTCTTAGTCTTATCAACACCGACTGGTATATACTGCAATTGAAGAATGAAGAGCCCCATGGTGCGAAGAAAGTGCCAATAAGTTTCACTGATGAGCAGATCAGAAACCTTCGCCTGGTCGCATGGACTGCGAAAGACATTGAGATACCGGTCCCGAAGGAGGTCTTCGCAAACTTTGGTGTAACGGACACTTCGATCACGAATAAAGGGAAGATCACTTTCAATATGGTGCCGACTCTGCAGGGGGCGGATCAGCAAGGACGACCGGTGGGGGCACTCCGTATTCAGGATATCATGGTGCGCGAGATCGTTCTAAGCTCGAAATGGCAACGGCCTATTTATTTTGCAGTGACGGTTTCACCGGATGGCTACATTGGACTGCGTGACTACCTGCGCATGGAAGGTCTGGCGATGCGAGTAACCCCCGTCCGAGGTAGATCTATCTCGGAGCCTACCCTCCGAGCTGATTTATTCAATGAACCAGTGGGTTTCTATCGCGAACCACATCGCGGATTTAAATTTCGGGGGCTGGCTGATTCGACTATCTACTTTAATGACAATGATCGACGAATGATGGGGAATTATCGGAGTGCATTCCTCCAACTTGCCTTTCACTATGCTAACAACGCGAACGATACTACAAAAGCGCTCGAGACTGCTGAGCTCATGGACAAGAAGATCTCGCCAACCGTCTTCCCAATGGATGTTAGCCTGATGTCGAATGTCGCGCGACTGTATAGCTGGGGAGGGAGGAAGGACATGTTTGAGCAATATGCCAATAGAGTGGAGACAACTTGTTGGAATCTCATTAATTCTGGCTTGGGTGATCCTACCCAAGATTTTAATCCTTACCGTGCACTTATCGAAATCTACCAGGAGAAAAAAGACTACCGAAAGGAAATCGAGGTTTTCCGGCGTGTCCAGCTAAAATATCCAAACGATCAATCCCTAAAAAACCGGATTTCGCAGCTGGAACCGCTTGCCCAGGTTCAGGGCGGCTCAGCTCAACCCGAGTCTTTGAAGGCTCCACCAACGAAGAACTAACCATCGGCAATGGATTGCGTTGCGGCAATCGACGAAGTCACATTGGGAGAGATTCTGGAGGACGAAGAGTGATGTTAACGAAGTCTATTCCAATGCAGACCGCATACTGCGCAATCTCAGTCCGCTCATGGACTTTCGGGGAAAGAAAGTTCTTGAGATTGGAGCTGGAACAGGACGAGACAGCTTCGGGCTCGCCGGGCTCGGTGCCGAGGTCGTCCAGGTGGATTACTCCGAATCCTCGCTTGAAATCATTCGCTCGCTTTTAAAGAAAGAAGGCCTCTCGGTTCAACTCGTCCGGGGGGATGCCTTCAGCCTACCATTTCCAGACCGCACGTTCGATGTAGTCTTTCACCAAGGCCTCCTTGAACATTTCAGACAGAGTGATGCTCGCAGACTCCTGAGCGAAAATGTCCGAGTCCTCAGGAAGGGAGGCTTGTTTTTAGTTGACGTCCCGCAGCGCTATCACGTTTATACAGTCGTCAAGCATATCCTCATTTTCTTCAATCGGTGGTTCGCAGGATGGGAGAAAGAATTTTCGATCCATGAATTGCAGCGTGTCCTACGAGCTCAAGGACTGGAGATCATCCACTCTTACGGAGAATGGATGTACCCGAGTCTTTTTTATCGAATACTTCGCGAGCTGCTCGAAAAGCTTGGGATCAGGCTCCCAATGTACCCGCGGCTTGGTTCCAAACTATCTGCTCTACGGAAGCGAATCCGGGAAAGGGCATGGAGGTCGCGAATTGTATTGTATACTTCACTCTCTATTGGTGTCATTGGAAGGAAAGTCTGAGCTGTCTCGTCTTCGATGAAAATTCTCATCTTAAACTGGCAGGACATTAAGCATCCACTGGGAGGTGGAGCGGAAGTTCACCTCCATGAGATCTTTCGGCGTATCGTGGAGGCCGGACACGAAGTGACCCTTTTCTGCTCGACATTCAAGGGTGCCAAAGCTAACGAGCGCCTTGACGGAATAGAGATCATTCGGAAGGGGGGGAGGAACACATTTAATTTCTGGGTGCCACTGAAATACTGGACAACTTTTCGAGGACAGCATTTTGATGTCGTCGTTGACGACGTGAATAAGATTCCTTTCTTTACTCCACTCTATGTGAAAGAGCCGCTCGTCTCGATCTTCCATCACTTTTTTGGCAGGACTGTCTTCCTCGAGACTCATTTCTTTGCTGCACTTTACGTTTACCTCTCGGAAAAACTGGTGAGGTTCACCTACCGTAAGACACCTGCTATTGTCGGCTCTTCAAAAAGCACTTTCCGGGAACTTCTCGACCTTGGATTTCACGAGGAAAATATCACAATGGCTCCGGGTTGTGTCGACCATGATCGTTATCGTCCGTCGGGCATCCCGAAGTCAAAGACACAACTCATTGGCTGTCTTGGCAGATTGAAAAAATACAAGAGTATCGATCATCTCATTCGTGCTTTCGCCATTATAAAACCTCAGTTCCCTTTGGCGAAAGTTTTGATTGTGGGGGATGGTGATCACCGGTCCGGGCTTGAGCAACTTACATCTGAACTCACGCTCGGTAGTTCCGTAACTTTCACTGGGTTCGTCTCTGAAGAAGAAAAAGTGAAGTTGCTTCAAGAGATGCATTTCGTCGTAAATACGTCTTCAAAGGAGGGATGGGGGCTTACGGTGATCGAAGCGAACGCCTGCGGGACGTGCGTCATCGCGAGCAACGTTCCCGGTTTACGCGACTCAGTCGTTGATCGGGAGACGGGGCTACTTTACGAGTACGGGAACATTGAACAACTTGCAGAGAAGATGTCTCTTCTTCTGCGCAGTGAAGACTTAAGGAAACGTCTCTCGGAGGAAGCCTTAAAGTGGTCAGAGAATTTTCGGTGGGAGGATTCGGCGATGAAAACTTTGGAAGCTCTTCAGCGTGTTGCAGAACGAAAATAGAGGCGGTGGACTTATCTCAAATTTTCTCTTAGCAATTTCACACACTGTTCTGGACTTTCCACGTTCGTCACATAATTTGCGCTCCTCTCCAAACCTTCAACCATAAGCTCTTTTTTCAGAGTGTTAATAGTTGAATTCCAGAAGTTCCCTACAACAACGAGAGGCTTCTGGCGCATCGCTTTCTTATTTATGAACTCCCAAACACTTGCCAGCTCGAGAAGTGTTCCCGTTCCCCCTTTTAACACGACGTAGGCGTCTCCGAGTTCAATGAGTTTCATCAACCTATCGACAAGGGTTTTCACAACGATATTCCTGTCAATCCATGCGTTAGCCTGAGCACTGAAGAACTCGCTTGTAACAGCAATAGTTGCCCCGCCAACTTCCTTTGCACCTCGTGCTGCCGCTTCCATCGTTCCACCATATCCTCCGTTGCAAATGGCAAAACCGCTCGCGGCGAGAAGTTTGCCGAGTTCACGAGCGATTTCATAGTCCAGTTCACGCGCCTTCGGTCGGGAGCTTCCGAAGATTGTCACAGTTTTTGATGAACTCATTTCAGTCTAGGAATTCCCAGGCGACGCCAAAACGTACTTTCCGATTTTGCATGGGGAAATAAGGCGTCAACATGTATCGTTCATCTGTGATGTTTTCCACTGAGAGGTGCAAGAATGCATTTCCGACTTTCCCGACCAAAAATAAATCCGCACTACTACTGGGGCCAAAGGTCGAGACATGGTTTTCGGCGTACATCATTGCCTCGGGATTGAGTTGTTCTCCATACTGCTCGGTGAAGAATTTTCCCCTTACTCCGACCTTCAAGTCAAGATGGTCTCCAAATAATTCGGTGCGGATCGCCATTTCCCCATTGGCAGAGAATTTTGGGTAAATCCTTTTTTCAATCCCCTCTCTGTGGTGAGTGAGAAAAGAAAAGATGCCCTGGCCAGAAAATTTCCAGATCTTTACACCGACGCTACCATCAACCCCTTCCAGAATTTCTTGGGGAATGTTCCGCACAAGGATTGAGGAGAAAATGCTGTTTGTTTCCAATGCTTCAGCGATGATGGCATCGCTGACACGCCGATGGAAGTAGGCTGCGCGAAGTTCCAGGATCTCGCCGACGTGGCTGAGGATTCCAGCTTCCACTAAACGGTGCTTCGCTTTCTGAAGAGGCGATTGTCGGCTGATCCCACTGCCTACCCAATACAACTCCTCGAGTGTTGGAGTGCGATACGAGACTGAGTAGCCGGCGAATCCCGTCAGACCGGGCAGGAATTGAAGTTTTGCGTCAGCGCCATAGGAGACAAAGTCTTCGCCGCGAAAGCGATCGTATCGACCGAAAGCTGCTCCGATGAGATTCGAAAATGACAACTCGTCCTTGCCACTAAAACTGAGGGAATTCTCAATTCGAATGCCAACGTTTGGACTCTCGTTAATCTCCCTCCGCTGTAGTTCCCCATTGAGACTGATTTGATTTCCCCCTTCTTTTATCTGTTGAGTCAGCTTTATTCCATACCAGGCAGACCGATGATCAGAGCGAATCAAAATGCCATTGGGGTGTGCTCGATTTTCTTCGTCCCTATATTCTCTTAGGTTATTCGAATAATAAACTGTGGCGCTGGAAACGTCTAACGAGTCTCCCAGCAATCGAAAGCCAAGCGTTCCAGTCAGGTCATGACGTCGCACTTTCTCGAAAGAATCTGTGTTCCGCATCGTTGCACGAAGCTCGTCAAAAACATTGGCGGGGGCAGTCTTGGAGAGATCTACTCCGCCGTTTAGGCCAACCTCAGTTCTGTTGTAGGATTCGGAGAGAATCAGATTTACACGATTCGAGAGCAGATATCTCAGCTTAACCCGTACGTTCCAAGCATCGTAATCACTGTTGGGAAACCTCCCGTCAAGCGTCCTCCGTTGAAATCCCGCGGTGAAGTTGACGCCGTGAAGGAGGTTTTGACTGTAAATTCCATCAGTTGAAAGGTAGGAATATCCGCCTTCGCTATATCGAATTTTCGAGTAGGGCCGGTTGGTGTAGTAATTTTGGGTGGTGATGTTCACTGTTCCGCCTGTGCCGTTCAGACCGTAGAGAAATGCCCTGGCACCCGATTCATATTCGATTCGGTCTATTGCTTCAAGAGGAAACAGATTTAAGTTTGCGACACCAAGGAGAGGTTCGTTTACAAGGCGTCCATCTACGAGAATTGCTAAGTTATACCAGCCAAGTCCACGCAGGTTTAGCTGGCTGGGTTGGCCCGGACTCCCGAGATCACGCACATACGCCCCGGGAATTTGCCATGCGAGGTCGGTGATAGAACTATTATCTCCCCATCGGATGATCCGTCTTCCAATGAAATTCAACGAATCGCGGTCAGGCAAGATGCTTCCTAGACCTTCGAAAGGTGCAAGGGGAGATAGTGTGTTGGCTTTCGTTGCGGTGGATTTCAGTGAATCGCTAGCCGATTGGCGTAGCTGAGGAAGAGAGAGCGCGGACGTACGGAGAAGGAGATAACAGCCGAGGACAAGTAGACTTCGAGAGGAGAACATTGGGGTTCGTGATGGATTGTCTAGGCGAAATTATCTTGCTTTCACTTAAAATATACCCACCGAATTAAGAAGAAACAAGTA
>JAHEZR010000225.1 GCA_023251005.1 Ignavibacteriota bacterium
CGGCAATCGAGGCAGGATTCTTCCAGAGAGAGATTGCAAATGCTGCGTACCGTTATCAGCAGGAATTGGATGCGAAGGAGAAGATCATCGTTGGTGTAAATGACTATATCGAAGAGGACGAACGAGTCGAAATTCCCATTCTCCGCATTCCACCGGAAGTTGAAATCAAACAAAGAGAACGTGCTGCGCAGGTGAGAGCGAGCCGTAACACTGAGGCTGCTGAAAAAGCACTCTCTGACCTTAGAACGAGCGCGATCGATGGAACCAACTTGATGCCTCGTCTTCTTGAGTGTACTCGACACTATGTGACGTTAGGTGAGATGTGCACTGCCCTTGCCGAAGTCTTCGGTGTCTACGAGGAGCCGGCGGTGTTCTAAGCTACAAGGACCTTTCCTAAACTTTATTCCTTGCCTTCACTTGATTTTAACCTCCCTTTAAATCCCCTCCTTAATAAGGAGGGGACATAGTGGAGGTCTGGAGTGTTGTGCTTATCTAAAGGAGCGAACTGTGATCCTGCGATCCATTTTTATCTCAATGCGTCCCTCGCATTGGGTCAAGAATCTCTTTCTGTTCGCTGCTCTGATATTCTCTGGCCATCTCTTGAGGCTCGATGATTTTATCGAAACTCTCATAGGCTTCTTTCTTTTTTCATTTGCTTCGAGTGGCCTCTATCTTATCAATGACATCACGGACATTGAAAAAGATAAACTTCACCCGGCAAAGTCCAAGCGACCGATACCATCGGGTGCCTTGAGCGTCGGGGCTGCATGGACCGCTGCCGCGTTTCTCCTCATCGTGGTCTTGGCCGGGAGTTTTCAGGTGGGGTTTGAATTTGGTATTGTCACGACAGTTTACGTCGTCCTCAACTTGGCATATTCTTTTTTCCTGAAAAACATTGTTATCTTAGATGTCATGACCATCGCAGTAGGATTTGTGCTGCGAGTTGTTGCAGGGGCCGTGATCATCAATGTTCCTTCATCGGAATGGCTGATCATCTGTACGATCCTTCTCTCTCTTTTCCTCGCATTCAGCAAGAGGCGACACGAGCTCACGTTTCTCGAACGAAATGCAGTCGACCATCGCTCCGTACTCGAACATTACAGTCCCCACTTTCTCGACCAGATGACGGCGATCGTAACTGCTTCGACCGTAATGTCCTATGCACTTTACACGATCTCGGAAGAGACGCTGAAAAAATTCGGCACACACAATCTGATTTACACTATCCCTTTTGTTCTCTACGGCATTTTCCGATATCTTTATCTTGTGCACAGGAGGGAGGAAGGGGGCAATCCAACTCGGATCCTCTTGACTGATATTCCCATGATCGTTAATGTTATCCTCTGGGTGCTTGCATGCGCCTACATTATCTACGGACCTAAGCTCTATGGCTAAGTCGAAGGTTGCGGTTCTCCGAACTTCTCCCACAACAGTTCTTGATGACCTCGACCGCTTAATGCATCTCGCGAGCTTCGAGAACGCACTCAGTAAAAATTGGCCAACGATCCTGAAGGACAACATCTCATGGCATTTTCCCTACCTCAGCGCTAACACAACCCCTTGGCAGCTCGAAGGAACCATTCGAGCACTTCAGAGTGCAGGGTACCAGGACATCGTCGCTGTTCATAACAATACAGTCGTAACGGATCCCTACAGAGGCGAGAAGTTTAACAAGCTTGAGCCGATCTACAAAAAATACAAGATCACCGAGCGCTACAATTTTAAAGCGGAAGACATCCGCTGGGTTCCGTATGTGCCGAAGGCAAAGATGCACGCACTGTACAAAATTTATCCAGACGGCTTCCTGGTACCAGAATTCTTTGTCGGAAAGAACATCGTCCATCTTCCAACAGTGAAGACGCACATCTATACGACGACGACGGGAGCGATGAAGAATGCCTTTGGAGGTCTTCTCAACACTCGCCGCTATTACACACATAGTTGGATTCACGAGACCCTCGTTGATCTGCTTGCAATTCAGAAAGAGATTCACACTGGAATCTTCGCGGTGATGGATGGGACAATTTGCGGGAACGGTCCCGGTCCAAGAACCATGATTCCGGTTGAAAAAGATTATATCCTCGCCAGCGCAGATCAAGTCGCTATCGATGCGGTATCAGCGAAGATGATGGGTTTTGATCCGCTCGGCATCAAATACATCCGCATGGCTCACGAGGATGGATTGGGGAAGGGTGATGTCAGGGAGATCGAGGTTGTGGGTGAAGACATCTCGGGAATCAATTTTGGTTTCTTTGTCGGCGACAATCTGGCGAGCGTGGTCGGCGATGCCCTGTGGTTCAGCCCGCTAAAGGTTTTTCAGAAAATCTTTTTCCAGACTCCACTTGTCTACGCGTTCGTCTTCGGATCCTTCTTCTACCATGACTTTTTCTGGTGGCCGACGAAGGGTAAGAAGATTCAGGACAAAATTAGAAAGAACACGAAGTGGGGAAGACTGTTTCATGAGTATAAAAGATAGTGTCTGAACCTCGGTTCAACGCAGGCAGTTTCATCATCGGACGAGACGATGCGACGGTATGCTGAGTTCCTTTTGTTTCTGACGACATTCATCTGGGGCAGTACGTTTGTCACAATGAAGATCGCGATG
>JAHEZR010000226.1 GCA_023251005.1 Ignavibacteriota bacterium
CATATCCTACACCCGGAAAAAGAAATTGAGCACCAATCCGAGAGTCCGCACCCAGTCCCCGTCGAACCATGTCAACATCAGCCCCGACGCGCTCACAGAGGTTTGCAATCTCATTCATGAAAGAAATCTTTGTAGCCAGGAGAGAATTCGCGGCGTACTTCGTGAGTTCGGCGCTCCGCTCATCCATTACCATAAAGCGGTCGGTGGTTCGCATGAACGGGGCATAGAGATCGTGCAACACCTTTGTCGTATCTTTGCTACGGGTCCCAACGATTACTCGTTCGGGATAAAGGAAGTCGTTGACCGCAGCTCCCTGTTTGAGGAATTCGGGGTTTGCGACAACGTCGAAGGTGAGATTCGTCTCCTCTCGCATCTGTGCTCGGAGTCGATCGGAAGTCCCAACGGGTACGGTACTTTTGATGACGACGATTTTTGGCTCTCGCATCCGTCGAGCAATTTTCTTTCCCACATCGAGAACGAGGGTCAAGTCCGCCCCGCCGTTGTGATCCGATGGAGTGGGAAGAGCGAGGAAGATAACCTTTGATCCATCGACGGTTTCCGAAAGATCAGTCGTAAATCGGAGCCGCCTTTCTTTCAAGTTACGCCGTACTAACTCCTCGAGCTCCGGCTCATAGATAGGAACAATTCCCCTCTTCAAATCTTGAATCTTCTCTCGGTCGACATCCATACAGATGGCGTCATTCCCACTCTCTGCAAAGCAAGTGCCCACAACAAGTCCGACGTAGCCGGTTCCGATGACTCCGATATTCATAGAAGAGCTCTTTCAGTGGTAGTAAGATTTCTTAAACTTTTTCTTCTGGCATGAACTCAATTCCCGTTTTGTCAACCGCCGGACTTCGAATCGCCTCAGAAAATTTCAAGTTATCCCGGAGAAAATAAAAAAAGCCGACGAGACTAACTGAGACAAATCCAAGGAGGTGCGTTACGGTTGCATAGCTCAAAGCGACCTCAGCATCAACTCCGAAAACTCGAACGAGCGTTTCCTTGGCAAGCCAATGATAACTCCCTGTCCCACCTGGCGCCGGAATGACGAAAGCAATGGCAGAGATCACGACAGTGACTACGCCCGCTACGAAGTCAAGGTGAAATCGCTCAGCCATCCCGAAAGCATAAAACGGCAGATAGGCCATCACCGCATACCAGAACCAGATCACGATGCTCAGCAGTATGATTATCGAGTACTGGCGCGGCTCCTTAATGATAAGAAAACCGTCAAGGAGGGAGTGGAGGAGACGTTCAATTTTCTCGCTTACTCTCGCTGAAAGCCGACCAGTAAACTTCCTGATCCAACGGAAGGCATGTTCTCTTTTCGCAATCATGAGTCCTATGACTGCGAATGCAAGGACGACAAAGAGAGCACCAATGATTCCAGCGCTCTTGAGCCATGGAAACACATCTATGAGCGAGCTTGGGTAGAAAAGGACTACGAAGGTCAGAAGAAAAAGAAGCGAGAGAATGTCAATAATTCGTTCGACGAGCACCGTCCCCAAGGTCGAGCCCATTGAAATCCGCTCAAGCTTGCCGAGGTTGTAGCAACGGACAATTTCCCCCACGCGAGGCAACGCATTGTTCACCATGTACCCAACCATGAGAGAGGAAAAAAGATTTCTCACAGATACATTTTTCTTGATTGGCCTCACGAGATACTTCCATCTCCATGCTCGGAAGAGGTGGCTAATCATCAAGCAGGGAATGAGCAGAAAGGCCCAGAGATAGTTCGCCTCCTTTAGTGAGGAAATGAGCTTATCAAAGTCAGAACCCCGGAAAGCCAAATAGAGAAAGAGGAAAGCGAGAAGAAGGCTAACACTGACGCGCAAAACCGATTTCAGACGAGGATTCATTCGGAACAGACGGTCATGTGAAGAAAGGCGAGACTACCGGAGATCAACGATTTCGATACCTGGTAGTGCAACAAAAGAGAACGTAGAATCGCTGAGACCTGTGTTCAATCGAATATCGGAAACTGTGTAGAGGGTCACATTATCATTCATGTCGACGACCTCCGCCTTCCAGAGGAACCAATCACCTTCGTCAACCCAGAGCTTCAAAGATTTCATCGAAGATGTATCGTCCTTCGGGGACAGTTTTAGGATCACAACTTTGTACCCCTGATACTTCTCTTTTCCGAGAATGGCCGCATAGAAATCCTTCGGGGTGCTCAGGAGAAATTTTTCGGGCGAAAAACTCCGCTGATCTTCTTTGTATAAATCGATGAGCACTTGCTTGTTCGCCGGCGAGTACGACCAGACGGTCTTTCCATCGGTGACAAACGTGCGATCCTCCGTTTCAATCCTGTAATGCTTCGACTTCTTCATATACAGCGTCCCGCTCATGGTATATTCTGCTTTCGAGAGGCTGAATTTGACTTTCTGTGAAAACGCAATTGTCGCATCAGAAATTTCGTCGTACTTCTTCTGAACTTTCTCAATAATCTCGCTCCCAGACTCTCCTGCCTTGAGAAGAGCTGAGACTGATATCAAGAGGAGCAGTGACCCCAGGAAGACTGTAAGAACCGCTCTAAGTGCAAAGCGACTCATCATTTTTCTAAATTTAATAGACTTCCCAATTCTTCTTCTGATTCA
>JAHEZR010000227.1 GCA_023251005.1 Ignavibacteriota bacterium
ATCGCCCAAGCTTGGTTGAAGCACGCGAATCCATAAATATCGACTTTGTACTCGAAGTCGGTGAAGGTCAGAGATTGATTAAAAGTTCCATTCAATGGAGCATCCCATGTCGAAAACGTCAAGAAGGTCTTGTAGGAGATTTTTGATTGCTCATCTCGCCGATATTCAATTTCTCTCATCATAGATCGAGAGGGCGCGGATGGAACTAAGGCTGACTCGAGCTACGATTCGTGATTGGCGGCCCGGCGATGCAGACTCTCTGGTTCGCCACGCGAATAACTGGAATGTCTGGATCAACCTTCGTGATTCATTTCCTCATCCTTACACGCTCGCAGATGCAGAAGAGTGGATCCGGAAGGTGACCAAGGCAGTCCCGAATACTAACCTTGTTATCGTCATCGACGGGTCAGCGGCGGGAGCGATCGGCCTGCACTTCAAACGCGATGTGTTCCGTAGATCGGTGGAGATCGGGTATTGGCTCGGAGAAGAATTCTGGGGGAGAGGGGTCATGACCGAAGCGGTACAGGCAGTGACTGAGTATGCATTCTCGAGCTTTGACCTCTGCCGCATCTACGCGGGTGTCTTCGAAGGCAACCTCGCCTCCATGAAGGTCCTCGAAAAAGCCGGTTACACTCTTGAAGCTCGGCTGAAGAAAAACGTTACCAAGAACGGAAAAACTCTCGACGAATTCATCTACGCGATTGTTCGCTCCTAGTCGCGATGATGAGAACTTCTCGTCCTACTGATCCTCAGCAAAGAAGAGAGGAATAGCTAATGAAGAGACCAAGAAAGATTCGCCTCTGGCACGTTGGGAACTGGTGCATCCACATTGGACAGAAGTACGTTGAATCGCCATTCGAGGCGCCGATCAAAGATGTTGAGATGCTGAATTATGCTCAGCCGTTCATCGATGCACTCAAGGCCATCCCTAACTCCGATGTGATTTCTCAGCCTTCCTGGGAATTGTATCATATGTCCCCCGAAATATTTGACGAGCGGCTCCGTTGGGCGACAACAATCGTCTTCGGTGATGTCGAAACGAAATGTTTAATGTTACATCCGGATTTTTTTCAACGAGCAAAATGGGGCGATAGACCACTTGTATTCCCCGACCGGTTTGATTTACTGAGGGATTGGGTGAAGAAGGGAGGCCACTTTCACATGAACGGTGGCTGGCTGAGTTTTGGGGGGGAACTGGGGAAGGGAGGATGGGGCCGCTCACGCTTCCACGATGTCCTTCCCGTGGAGTGCCTCCAGCACGATGATCTCATTGAATCCACTGCTGGGTTCAAAGTTCGTTGCGTACTTCCAAAGCATCCCGCTGTTCAAGGAATCAATTGGTCTACCCTTCCGCCGCTTCTTGGTTTCAACGAGTGCACGGTACGTGATGGATGCGAGTCCATTGTGGAGATTCAAAACGATGATCAGTGGTATCCTCTCTTGTCCACGCGTACGTACGGCCTAGGATACGTTACATGCTGGATGACGGGTGCAAGTCCTCATTGGGGTATAAATTTCATGAAATGGAAGTATTACCGTAAATTTTGGGGACAGGTGTTCAGATTTTGAATCCAGCCCAACTTCTTAAGGGAATGATGCGAGGGTAGCTACTCGATCCATGGCAACCACAAATCGAGAACGAGACGACATCAACAAAGATTTAGGCTTAGGCTCAAAGGTTGCGCAGCAGAGCCGCCTCCGATTCCTCAATCGAGATGGGAGCTTCAACGTCGGGCGCAAAGGACTTTCGTTCTTCGAGTCGCTCAGCCCGTACCATTCGTTGTTGACGATATCCTGGACGAGCTACTTTTTGCTCATTGCTACAGTGTACCTGCTCACAAATGTTGTTTTTGCTTTCGGGTATTTTCTGTGTGGGCCTGATGCGCTCCATGGTGCTGCAAGCAACACAGAAGTGGAGCGGTGGATTGAGGCATTCTTCTTCAGCGTTCAAACTTTAGCGACGATTGGCTACGGCCGGATAAGTCCAAATGGACTCGCAGCAAACATACTCGTGACAGTTGAAGCACTCGTGGGACTTCTCGGCTTCGCTTTAGCAACCGGGCTCTTGTTTGCGAGATTCTCGCGGCCAAGCGCCAAGATCCTCTTCAGCCACCAGGCTATCATTGCACCCTATCAAGGGATCACAGCACTGGAATTTCGAATCGCTAATGGACGAACCAATCAATTGATTCAGGCGGAGGTGACGGTGACACTGAGCAGGTTGGAGACGATTCGCGGAAAGAATACCCGGAAATTCTTTCCGCTCTCTTTGGAGAGGAAGCAGGTCGTGTTTCTCCCGCTTCACTGGGTCATCGTTCATCCGATCGACGAGAGGAGTCCGCTCTACGGTGTGAACAAAGAGAGCTTTGATGAATCAGATCCTGAAATTCTCATCCTTCTCAGTGCGGTTGATGAGACATTCTCACAGACGGTCCATGCGCGCTCTTCGTACAAACACCAAGAGGTTATATGGGGAGCACAATTCAGCGACATGTTTCTACCCTCAACTGACGGCAAGATCAGCATCGATCTTCGTCGTCTGCATGACGTTGAAAAGGTATCGCTCCCGATTTAGATTGATTCT
>JAHEZR010000228.1 GCA_023251005.1 Ignavibacteriota bacterium
CTGGATGCATTCAAGACGCTCTTCAAGTTTGAGATTCCTTGCATCATTGTTACTAACGATAACGTTTTGGATCGGGAGATTCTTGATTCAGCCGCTGAGCATCGAATCCCCATCTTTCAGACACACTTCGAGACAACAAAGTTCGTCTATTTCATCAGCGATTTCCTTGATGATCAGTTCTCGCCTCAAAAGGTAGTTCACAGCTCCTTCGTCGATGTGTATGGAATTGGTTTGCTCATCACCGGTCGTTCGGGAATCGGAAAGAGCGAGGTCGCACTCGACTTAGTTGAGCGAGGACATCGTCTCGTTGCTGATGACGTCGTGATGATCACACGCAAAGGAGAGGGAATTCTAATCGGTGCTGGAACGGAGCTCGTGAAACATGTTATGGAGATTCGTGGATTGGGTCTCATCGATATCCGCAGCATGTTCGGCATCCGCGCGATACGCTTCCAGAAGCGGGTCGAAGTCGTCGTGGAACTGCAGGAATGGAAGAAGGAGGAAGAGTACACGAGGACTGGACTGGACAGCGAAGTTACGAAAATTCTGGATGTAGAATTGCCGCTTGTGAAGCTTCCGATCTTCCCCGGCAAAAACATCACCGTGATAGCCGAGGTCATTGCCCTGAACTATCTTCTGAAGCACTACGGATACGATGCGGCGAAGGAATTCACAAAACGACTTGAGACGGTGATCAATGAGAAGAACAAAGCCTTGGGAGAGCGTGCCATCAACTATTTTGAGCATGATTTTGAGTGAAGCCTGACTTGCGGAGTTCAGGCGGGTGCCTACTGCGAGGTTCAATTCCTGAAAATATTCCTTGACAAACACTTAATAATTTTCTATCATTTCGCATCAAAATTAGAGAATTGTGAGGACGATCGACATCCAGTATTAGAGGCCGAAATAGGCGTGCACAAAATAGAAATGATCTACCCTTTCGAGAACCTCCTGACTGGCTCATCTAATAACTCGAAGGCTGCATTTTGAGGAAACCAAAGCTCTTTTTCGTTCTGCCGGACACTCTGGGGGTGAAAGAAGTCAAGGGATTTAGAAAAAAATTTCTGGGGGTGTTCTTCGGCTGCCTTACTGTCGCTCTTGTTCTCATCTTAGGAACTAACCACTTGCTCCATGACGTTCTTGGCTTGGGATATGACAAGATTGAATCTCTCACAATCGAAAACAAGATTCTCAAGGAGCAGCTTGAATCGACGAATCAAAAGCTGGCAAACGTCGAATCCGCTCTCGACCGTTTGGCAGAGCGAGACAACGCGCTGCGTTTGGTTGCGGATCTCCCGAAACTTGATGAAGACGTCCGCAAGGTGGGGACCGGAGGCGCTTCAGAGAACTATGAGTTTGGTCTCTCTTCGGACGACGCGAATGAGCTTCTTCGGACATCGACGGTGCGGCTCGAAAAATTGGAGCGAGAAATCAGGTTGCAGCTCGACAGTTACGACGAAGTGAATAAGAAGTTTGAGTTCAACAAAGTTTTCTTTACTCATATCCCTGCCATCAAGCCGATGGACGGTTTCTATGCGGCGAACAGCTTCGGCTATCGCAATCATCCCGTGTTGCAAGTGATGAAATTCCATGAGGGTCTGGACATCATCAACGATGTTGGAACGCCAGTGCGTGCCGCGGGCGACGGTGCGGTAACCTTCGCTGGTAGAAATGCAGGTTATGGCATAACGGTCGAGATCGACCACGGATATGGTTTTCAAACACTGTACGCCCACCTCTCAAAAGCTTTGGTAAAAGAGGGGCAGCGTGTAAAACGTGGTGATCTTATTGGCCGGTCGGGTCACACTGGATTGGTAAGCGGTCCACACCTCCACTATGAAGTCCGCCTCAATGGCGAGAAACAGAACCCCATTAATTACTTTTTCGACGATGCCGCAAATTCCTTCTCCGAAGTTCAGGTCGCCGACCGATAGAGGGAGTATGGTTGGCCAGCTACGTGTTGCTTTACTTGAGAGCGCCTGCGAGAAGTCTGTCTTTCCACTCGAGGGGCGCTGTTCAGACCCGATGAGACCCTCATGATGAAAGGAGATGGTCGCGATGATTTGGACGATCGAATTATCTTCGTACTTAGACGATGCTCCGTGGCCGGCGACGAAGGACGAGCTCATCGACTACGCGATCCGAACCGGTGCACCTTCCGGAGTGATCGAGAATCTCCAGGAGCTTGAGGATAGCGAAGAGCCCTATGAGAGCATGGAAGAAATCTGGCCGGACTATCCGACGGATGAAGATTTCTTTTTCGAGGATGAAAGCGAGTATTAGTCTGAACCCGAACCTGGAATCGCCGCCGAGTGACTGAATTCTGAAAGAGGAGACTAATACACGCAGAGGATCTAATTGTCGTTAGCTCAACGCTTTTATCTGGTTCAGGAGAATCCCGAGCCCAGCATTCCCGCTGGGTTTTTTTGTTCACGGACTTTCTGAATGTTCCCCTTAAAGCATAGCGCAGTGATTGATGTGCAGCAGCGCCGAATGAGTTCTCTCCTAGCTCTGATTCTTTTCATCTGGTTCTTTCCCACTTCAAATACTTATTCACAGGATAGCCGAACGGAAGCAGAAGG
>JAHEZR010000229.1 GCA_023251005.1 Ignavibacteriota bacterium
AATGGTTTTCTTGTTCATTGCAAGCATCTGAAAGGCATGGGCAAAGATTGGGATGGGGGAGATGCAGAGTACATCCTTGCCCCGGCGAGGAGTTGTCTCTCATTGCCCGGATACTTGCCATTCGAAGTTACCAGCACTCTTGCATGCGCTGGAATCACCGCTTATCAATCTGCCAAAGATCTGAAACTTTCAGGTCTGGATACCGTTGCAATCTTTGGTCTTGGGCCTGTTGGATTGTGTGCCTCCATTATTGCTCATCAAATGGGTGCGAGCGTTATCGGAGCGGACGTGCGGGAGGAGAGGATAAAACTTGCCGATTCACTGAAATGTGGAGAAGTCATTAACGCGAATAAAGCAGACCCAGTCGAAATAATACGGGAATTGACCAGAGGTGAAGGAGTGAATGCGGCCATGGAGTGTGTCGGGAACACCACAACGCAGAAACAGATGCTAGACGTCCTCGCGCCGCTCGGTCGAGGAATCTTCATCGGGCTCGATGCTGGTCCCATCACCTTAACTCTTGAATCTTACATCATTAACAAGCAGCTTACGCTGACTGGCGCAGCAGCACATAAAATCGATTCTATGGTGGAGTTGTTGACGTATACCACGGTCAACAAATTACCGTTTGAAAAGATCATCACGCATCGTTTTCCACTCACTGAAGCGGAAGAGGCATTTCGGGTGGCGGCTACGGGAAATTCGGGCAAAGTCATTTTTACTGTGGGTCAATAGTGCAGGTCACTAGAATAGATCATGTTAGGAAAAGATATGAATCCTCCATTTACAAAACATCCATGGCGACTACGAGATTTAAGTCTGTCTGATGTGAAAAAGAGAAAGTTTGAGGTCGCAGTACTCCCCATGGGAGCTACGGAGCCTCATAATTTTCACCTGCCTTACGGGACTGATGCCTTGGAGGTAGAGGCTGTTGCTGAAAGGTCGTCTGCGGCAGCTACGAAGAAGGGTGCGAAGGTTGTTCTCCTCCCTACTATTCCCATCGGATCGAATCGCAGCACAATGGGTTTTCCTCTCACCCTTAATTTAGATCACTCGACTCTCTTCCGTATCATGGAAGACGTGATTGAGTCACTCGAGACACACAAGATCTACAAGCTCGTGATCATTAATGGTCATGGCGGAAACTATCTACGTCCCAGTCTAAAGGACATGTATGGACGGACGAAAGTTTTTCTGAGCTTGATCAACTGGTGGGAAGTCGGTTCAGAGATTCGACCCACAATTTTTGTAAATAAAGGTGAACATGCTGATGAAATGGAAACGAGCGTCATGCTTTATCTTTATCCTGAGCTTGTGAATATGAAAGTCGCAGGTAAGGGAACATCAAAGAAAAGCAATCTTTCGGGAATAAATGAAAGATGGGTAGGAATCGCACGCCCTTGGCATGTGGTTACCTCTGACAGCGGTCATGGTGACCCACACAAAGCAACTTCCGAGAAAGGTAGGAAGTACTTTTCCTTCACTGTGAAGAAGATTGCCGAATACTTAGTGGAACTTTCTCGTACCCCTCTTTCTAAAGCATTTCCATATTGACGTGGACCCAATCATTCCGTCGAATCCTGTTGGAATTTCGGTTGAATTTTCATAGATTTGCTTGAGGTAAGAGCAATTGTAGATTCTATGACTAGAGAAAATGCTCTCGCTCTTCTTCATGAATTCACAAAGAGCGAGAACCTCCGGAAACACGCACTAGCAGTTGAAGCCGCGATGCGCGCCTATGCTCGCAAGTACGGAGAAGTCGAAGAGAAATGGGCGGTTACCGGTTTGCTTCATGATTTTGACTATGAGATGTATCCGAACGCCCCTGACCACCCAACCAAAGGTTCTGAGGTTCTGCGAGAGCGCGGGTACTCCGAAGAAATCAGAAGAGCAATCCTGGGCCACGCCGATTACCTGGGAATACCTCGCGACACGACGATGGCAAAATGTCTCTACGCGTGCGACGAACTATGTGGATTTATCACTGCAGTGGCGCTCGTTCGTCCGAGCAAGAAGCTGGAGGAAGTGGAAGTCAGCTCGGTAAAGAAGAAACTCAAGGATAAAGCGTTCGCACGGTCAGTCAATCGAGAGGACATTGAAAGAGGGACGACAGAACTCGGTGTCGATCTCGATCAGCACATCCAGACTGTTCTCGATGCGATGAAGGGCATTGCAAATCATCTCGGACTTTGAAAAAGGTTGTTTCAATCCCACCAAATAAAAGGAGCTATTCGTATGACGGCACGATCCGCGCTAACTCTGCTCTTGATTCTCGTTAGTTCTCTCCTTCTCTTTTCCTCTTGCGGGAAGAAGAAAGCAATTCAGGTGGGAGAATTTGAAAGTTACCAGGATCCGATTTACAATTTCGGCATCTCCTATCCCAAGGATTGGGTGAAAGATCCTGAGCCGGGAAAACGAATCAGAATTTATTCTACTTTCGATGCAAGAGATCGGTTTCTTGACCCGGCCGCCTCGAAGCAGGCAGGCGTGTACATTGAGGTGGGCATAGATACAACGAAGGGCCAGACGCTAGAGTCTTACGCGAAAGCGGCGAAGGATCGGTATGCTGAGACCTCCA
>JAHEZR010000230.1 GCA_023251005.1 Ignavibacteriota bacterium
TCCTTGATGCAAGCCGACGTGGCGATAAAAACATCTCGGTTGATCCTTCAGCATTGATTACTGCGGCAGCACAGGATCGGGCAAGCAGTCTCGGAATTACCTTCGTCACGAGAAATGCTGACAACCCTGGCTCGTCAGAATCAACCAAGTCCGAGAGTGAGAAAGATCCTCGGGGTGCAGCAGGAAATGGAACAGTTGCTCTGGGCAGCGATCACGGTGGTTACCAGCTGAAAGAGATGTTGAAGAAGTTCTTATCAGATCTTGGTTATCGCGTTACTGATGTTGGGACAAGCTCAGAGGAACCGTGCGACTATCCTGATTTCGCCTTCGCTGTTGCAAGTATGGTTTCGAAAGGCGAGGCATGGCGCGGAATCGTTGTGGACGGTGCGGGGATCGGATCTACCATCGTCGCAAATAAAGTACCGAAAGTCCGGGCAGCCTGTTGCCACAATGAGTTCGTGGCGCGCAATAGTCGTGAGCATAATGATACAAATGTTTTGACTCTTGGCAGTCGTGTGATCGGGAGTGAAGTTGCGAAAGAGATTGTCAAAGTTTGGCTTGCGACATGGTTTGGGGGTGGGCGGCACAAAAAGCGGGTAGACAAAATTCTTGATGTTGAGGCACGATTTCTCAGAAAAGGCTAGTCGGCAGATGGTCAGGAGATTCCTATACTTCATTCTTGCCTGTTTGACTCTCGAGACTACCTTTGCTCAGGACAAGGCACTACTCCTGAGGACCTTTTCCGACGCAAGCATTGAATTCGGAATTCCAGTAAAGATCCTGCAGGGGATTGCATTTGTAGAATCGCGTTGGACTCAGATCCTTCCAGAGCAAATTCATCCTCACTCTATGCCTCCAGCTTATGGGGTGATGGGTCTTCGCGACGATGATCATTATGGTCACAGTCTCCTTGAAGCGGCCCGCCTCCTCGGCGTCGAGCCTCGAGCTTTGAAGTATGATGCGGTCCTGAACGTTCGTGGCGCAGCAGCTTTGCTCTCTCACCTTGCCGCCGAGCAGCGAAAACTTGGGAAGACCATTGGAGATGTGCTTGAAAGTTGGGGGGGAGTGGTTTCAAAATATAGTGGAATTCCTCAGCCCGAAATCGCTGAAACGTATTCTCGCGGCGTGTACGATGTCCTTGCCAGAGGGTATAGTGAATCGGGGATAAGGATAGAGAGGCAGAACATCGACTTTTCCATCTTCGATAAAAAAAAAGACGTCGCTGCACCTGGTAAGAACGGAAGCGTCTTTAGCATCTTCTCTGACGATTACCCTCCCGCCAGATGGGTTGAAGCTTACTCCACGAACTACCAGGTGGCCAACCGACCCTCCGATTATCCCGTAACAAGTGTAGTGATTCACTCCACCGAGGGGACTTATGCTTCCGCCATCTCATGGTTTGCAGTGGATCATGGCTCGAGTGGAGCCTCAAGTGCTCATTATGTCGCTCGCAGCATTGACGGCGAGCTGACGCAAATGGTTCGGCACAAAGACGTAGCCTACCATGCCGGTAATTCGAGTGTCAATCGAACGAGCATCGGTATCGAACACGAAGGGTACGTTTCCTTGCCCGGATGGTTCACTCCGGCGATGTACAAGGCCACCGCCGACCTCGTGCGCGCGGGGGGAACTCAGTTCAGCGTGCCACTTACCCGTGAACGTATCTTTGGTCACGATGAAGTCCCCGATCCATTCGACCCAACAAAAGGAGGCGGGGCAAGTCACCATACCGATCCGGGACCATATTGGAATTGGCCATACTACATGCGATTGGCGACAGGGGACTCAACCTACCGAACCATCATTGATGCGTTCGAGAATAATTATCTTGGCTGGTGGGACCCCAACACGAGCGGTAGTACTATTGGAACAAATCCAGATTTGACGAAATTTGAGATTGTCAATGAGCAACAGGTGAGTGGATTGAGATCAGGAAAAATCAGCTACGTTTTCACTTCGGATTTTGGTGGTGTCTGCAGAACTGTTTTGTCGTTTAACGTTCAACCTTACGGAACAAATGTCGGCAGCGAAGGGACAGCAGGAGTTTGGATCTACAGTGACGGCAGTAGGAACTCCCTCGAATTCTGGTTCAATGACAGTGGTGGAAATGTACAGGTGATGCCAATGGGGTCACTGGATTGGGGTGGATGGAGATTCGTCACTGTGAATCTCTCACGTGTTCCTGGCCCTGGCGACAAGCGATTCAATAGCGTTGTGATTCGACAGGCAAGTGTCTCCGCCAAGAATGGTGCAATCTACCTCGATGACCTGCAACACACCTACGCGTCACCGATCACGGAGGTCAGCGAAAATCCTTCTCCAGTTCCAACAGATTTCAGGCTTCATCAGAATTATCCAAATCCTTTCAATCCCACGACGGTCATCGAATACGAGATCCCCTTCGATGCACTAGTTTCTCTCAAAGTTTTTGATATCTTGGGCCGCGAAGTGACTACCTTACTCAACGAGAAGCAAAACGCCGGACTCCACCTCGCCCGTTTCGTTGCACTCGATCTTCCAAGCGGGATCTACTTTTACCAGCTGAGAGCACGGAAGGAGAGCGGTGGGTCGTTGCTC
>JAHEZR010000231.1 GCA_023251005.1 Ignavibacteriota bacterium
GGGGCTAAGCCGCAGCTGGCCATTGACATAGCGAGCTTTGAGAGAAGGGCTCGTCCTGCGCAGGTACTTCGCCCCAATTTCGGTCTCATTCCCTATTTTCTGGACAATCCCGACACCAAGAGTGAATTGAGAAGCCCCAGAGGTTTTCAATTGAGTAGTCACAACACCCTTCTGTACTTCTCCGATGCCACCTTGTCCAGCCCCTCCGCCTGGGCCTCTGCCTTTTCCCTTTCCAGACCCAAGTCCGCCTTGAGAGACACCTAATTTTATGAGACTTGCCGTGTCAGTGGTGGTCGAGAAATACTTCTTGTATCCGAATCCAGCATCGGCAATGAGCTGTGTCATGCTGAGACGCTTCGTGAGATGGAGAGAAACTGCATTCTCAAGATTGTTGAGATCATTGAGATTGAAATAATCTCGATAGGCTACATTGTAAGTCAAGTTAGTCGTGAGTGACTCGGCGAGGCTCCATCGAAGTCGAGCAAATCCAGAAACGTACGCGTTATTGTGATAATCCAAAGTGTCCCGATTGAAGCGCCCAGCGAGAGATGCTCCGGCATAGAAATAATTGACCAAGCTGTCGTTTGCCGCGGTACCAACCGACTTTACCTTCTGTGCTTCCGAATCCGCCTCTTCTGCATCCGTACTATCAGCCTCGTCCTCTGACTCTTCTTCGCGATTCAACTGCAAGGAGTAGCTTACACCGACCGTGTGAGCATGGTAATTCCGGAAAGAGTATTTATTGAATAGATTCAAATTGCCGACGTAGGAGAGTGTCCAAGAACTGTAGTCAGTATCATAGTCCTTGCTGAGGTTGAGGTAGAACTGGGTTATGTAATCGGGCAACTTTTGGTAATTTCCGAAAGTATTATCATCGTACTGGCCGGAGATGGAGAAGCTCTTCTCTACCTGTGCTAGACTTGGCGTCGGGATTGCCACAATCGAGGCGGTAAAGACCAGCACAAACTCTAACTTCAGTTTCATAGATCCCCTTCCTATGAAATACTTTTCCCCGATTGCAGAGAAGCGTCTTTTTCCTCTGGTTTCACATCAAATCGAATTGTCTTCACCCAAACGCGCTCCTCTTTTCTCACAATGTCCAAGTATAATCCCTTAAGAACAATATAAATCCAGAACTGGCAATAGGTCAAGTACATCAGCGAAGTCAAGAAAAGGTTACGCAAGCTATCCTCGCGATCGTAGGAAAGGGCAAGGAATATTTCCAGTAGGAAAAGAATGATCGCGAGGATCCACACTGTAGTATATGGTCCCGGCAACGTGATGGCTGTGAACCCCGTCACACTCAGAATAAAAAGAATGTCTGAAATGAGTATTGCAAAGAGGAAGATATAATAGAGAGAGAGTAAATACAGAATCTCTATAGCCAAAAACTTATTTCTGAATCGTGGGGCCTCTCTGACAAATTTAGAGATCACGTAGTTGTTTCCACGTACCCATCGAGTGCGCTGTCCTGCCCAGACCTTCCATTTTTCGGGTTCCTGCTCATAAGTAACAGCATAAGGGACGTACTTGATTCGCTGCCCTTCCATATAAATGCGGATGCTCAATTCAGAGTCTTCTGTGATCGCCCCTTCATCCCATCCACCAAGTTGTTCCAGGAGATTTCTCCGAACGATGAAATTCGTTCCTGGCAGTGTCGCAACTCGAAAGAGTTTCCATCTGCCTGCCTGGAGGATCGACTGAAAGCTGAGTGTTTCTACATTGATGAATCGAGTCAGCAGATTCTTCTTTCGGTTCACCGTCCTGAATTTCCCGAGCACCGCTCCGAGTTCCGGGTGGAGGAGAAGTTGCGCCATCAGGTACTTCAGCGAACTCGGCTCTGGCGTGTTATCCGCGTCATAGACGGCGATGTAACCCGCTGTGGATTGCTTCAGGCCAAGGTTTAGTGCTCGTGATTTTCCTCTTCCACCCTCTCCAACGGCAACATTGTAAAGTTTCACACGACCATCGTTGTTTGCGATTTCTTCGACGATCGTTTCCGTTCGATCTGTGGACCCATCATTGACAACCATGATCTCTAGTTTATCGCGTGGATAGTCGAGCGCAAGCATGGAGCGGAGTGTCGTCGCGATCACTTTCTCTTCGTTGTGTGCAGGAACCAGGACCGAGACCTTTGGAAAATCCAATGGCAATCGGGCAACTTCTCGTTGCTCCTTCAAAGATTTTAAGTTGTGAAAATATCCCGCGAGCGTTAACACGAGCTGGTACGCAATCATGAACCAGATAAGGATAACGGCGATGAGAAAAAGGATGCTGAGATCCAGTTCGAGATAGTTAGATCCCACCGACAAACCTCCCACGCCGTATGCGCACGACGATGTAAAACACGATAAGAAGTCCACCAGAAAGGAATCCAAAGACAACGATGAGCGATGATGACCACCAACTGGTTACATCAATTCCGTAGGAGACACCAGTCTGAGTGATTACGAGCGTCTTGTGGTCACCCGGCGGGAGGATGAGGGCGTAGCAATCGAATCCCTTCAATGCGTTAAAAGCGAATTGCCCTCCATCGAGAAAAACAACGTAGGGTTCACGGTTGAATGTGACA
>JAHEZR010000232.1 GCA_023251005.1 Ignavibacteriota bacterium
CGAACAACTCTTTCACACGGTCGGGATAATCGCCATAATTCATCAAGAATTTTCCCGTGTCATCTGCCATGCCGACGTGTCTCTGGAGAATATCATCGATGACTCGGTCCGCCGTACGCGGCCCCACGCCGTCGATGAGAAGGAGAATTCGATTCCATGCAACAGCATCCCGAGGATTCTCGAGGACACGAAGGTAAGCAACCAAATCCTTCACGTGTGCCGTCTCGATGAACTTGAATCCACCAAATTTGATGAAGGGAATGCCCGCTCTTGCAAGCTCAATCTCGAGATCAAAAGACAGATAGCTTGACCGAAAAAGCACCGCAGTATCGTTTAAGGCAACTCCCTGCTCGCGCAGCTCTAGAACTTTCTGGACAATGAACTTCGACTGGAGATTTTCGTTCTGTCCGATGATAAGCTGCGGCATCGTACCAGCGGGCTTCCGAGTGAAGAGAACCTTGGTGTATTTTTCCTTTGCCCGAGCGATGATCTCATTCGAGACGTC
Source organism: Ignavibacteriota bacterium (assembly GCA_023251005.1). Next base: position 506 of record JAHEZR010000232.1, read on the forward strand.
CAGAATCGGCTGTGTGCTGCGGTAGTTCTCTTCAATGGTGATGATCTTACAGTCGACAAACTCTTTCGGGAAGTCCATGATGTTCCGGAAGTTCGCGCCCCGGAATGCATAGATGCTCTGTGAGTCGTCACCGACGACCATCACGTTTTGATGCTTGTAGGCGAGCAGCCTCACGATCTCTGCTTGAATTTTGTTCGTGTCCTGGTACTCGTCGACCATGATATACTTGTACCGAAGAGAGAGAGTGGCTCGTATGGGTTCGTGATCCTTCAGGAGCTTTACCAGATTCACGAGGAGATCATCGTAATCCATCAGATTGTGTTTCAGCTTGTACTCGACATACTTCGTGTGAACTTCACGGATGTCATTCTCCAGATCGATGTAATGCGGGTAATCGTTGCTCAAAAGTTCTTTCAACGGCGTTAATGTGTTGATCGAGTGGCTATAGAGATCGTAGAGAGTTTCCTTTCGAGGGAACCGACGCTCGCGAGTGTCAAGCTTCATCTGCGTCCTCAAAAGATTCACGACATCCTCCGCGTCCGACTGGTCGAGAATTGTGAAGGAGGTTTGATAACCGATGAGCCCTCCGTGTTTGCGGAGGACAGCGTTTGCAAACGAGTGGAAGGTCCCACCCGAGACCTGTTCGCAGCGCGAATCGAGGAGAATTGCTGCGCGGCGCAGCATTTCCTGCGCTGCCTTACGTGTGAATGTCAGAAGGAGGATGTTCTCAGGCTTGACGCCAAGTTCTACGAGATAGGCGACGCGGTAGACAATCGTTCTCGTTTTCCCTGTCCCAGCGCCGGCCACGATGAGATGCGGTCCGTTGACAGAGGTGGCTGCCTCATACTGCGCGGGGTTGAGTTCATTCTTATAATTGATATTGAACCGCGTAGGATGGACAAGATGAAGCTCACCCGGCGGCCGTTTAATCGTATACTTTCTCATTTTCGTCTCAAAAAAATCTACTGTTTTTTCCTCTGAATTGCAATCAATCGCCAATGAGGTTTTTCGTTGACAGTGAAACGGATTTTCAATATCTTTGTTCAACCCTTTCTCAACATCCATCCTTCCTGACGGAGGTCCTATGGATCAAGAGCAGACAGCATCGCAGCCCACTGGTGCAAAAGAATCTTCCTCGCTTTCAAAGCTCTTCAATGTCTTCGTCTCCCCTAGCGAAGTCTTCGAGAGCATCAAAGCGGGATCAAAGAAAATTGGCTTGTGGGCGATTCCTTGCCTCCTCGCTATTGTCATCTCGATCATTTTCATTTTCATCGTGTTTTCGGATCCCGCAATCCAGTCCCAGATGCGAGATATGGCAATGAAGCAAGTGGAAAGCAGAATCAGCCAGCAACACCTACCGCCCGACCAGGCTGAAACAGCGAGACAACAGGCAGCGAGCATGGTTGGCGGTCCAATGTGGAAAGTCTTTGGAATCATCGGAGCGATCGTTTACACATTTGTCTCTCTGTTTGCCGTGAGCCTTGTACTCTTCCTCGTGAGCAAAGTTGCTTTCAAAACACCCGTGGCTTATGGGAAGGCCATGGAAATCGTGGGCCCGTCTTTCATGACCAATTTTGTCCTCGGCTCAATCGTTTCGATGCTCACCATTCTGGCAATGGGATCTATTCACGCGACACCCGGACTTGGCCTATCAATCAGCGAGTTCGACCCACAGAACAAGATGCACGTTCTCCTCTCCTCAGTGAATATCTTCACAATCTGGTACCTTGTCATACTTTCGATTGGTCTTGGTAAACTCGCAAACGTGAAGACGGGTAAAGCTGCAATCTGGGTCTTCAGTGTGTGGGTGGTCTGGACGCTCCTCACGACGTTTGTGTTGACCTTCTTGAGGTTTGGATGAGAGGAATAACCCATTGAAGAAGTCGCACTGATCCCTATTCAAAGGGAAGAAAGCCTACTGACAAGGTAGGCTTTTTCTTTTACGATGGCTCATGAACAGAATCATCTGAGGCGGGAGTCACATCATCCCCTGTGGGTCCACATCGATAACAAGTTTGACAGCGCGGGATTTTCCGAGGGCGGAGTTCTGATAGGTGTGCACAGCT
>JAHEZR010000233.1 GCA_023251005.1 Ignavibacteriota bacterium
AAGTGCGCAAGCTGATGTTGGGGATTGATCTTCAAGGCCCTCTCCATCTCCTCGATCGCATTTTTCCTGTCTCCGAGTTCATAATAGCAGATACCAAGGTCGACTCTTGCATCCGGGTCCTTCCCGTTTAAAGCCACGTATTTCTTGTAGTAGATGATTGCTTGATCCAGGAATTTCCCATCGTGGAGCGAATTGGCGAGTCTTAGAATGGCGTCAGCGTTTATTGAGTCGGCATCAACAACTTTCCGCAATTGCTCGATGTCCTGTACAAGCGTCGGACTCACGGTGCTTTGGGGTGGAGAATTCGCTGGGAGAGTAACGACTCTGTTCCGTGTCACTCCTATGACAACTAGGGCAATGACAAGTACCCCACCGACCAGTGCCATAACTTTCCAAGTTCCGAGTCCCGACTGGGAGTGCCTTCGCGCCCTCCGCTCCACCTGAGCATTTCGCTTCTCCTGCATTCGACTGAGGTGCCCTTGAAAATCTCTTTCATGAGTCCGCTGAAGGTCGGGCCGCTTCTTCCCTGCTCCACCGATGGAAGTTCCAATTGGAAGGACTGCTCCACACACAACGCAGAATTTCGAATCAGCAGGATTTTCGGAACCACAGAGTCTGCAGTTGATGAGCGTGGCAACAGCGTCCCTTCCCTGCACTTCATCTACAGCCACCTTTTCACCACAATTACTGCAGAATTTGTCTCGGGGGGAGAGTTCGTGTTCACACGAACTGCAAAGTAGTTTGGGGATCATATGGAATCGGGAGACAACGACACCCCGATCTGTCGGGGCAGCTTCTTCTCAGCTAGTAGGTGATGTTCCCATCTTGGTGAGATTCTCGTTTACGAGTCCCTTTAACTCTTTTGAAACTTTGAAAAGAGGGACATAATGCTCTTCGACCCGCACTTGTTCTCCGGTTCGAGGGTTGCGTGCCATTCTTCCTCGCCGTTTCTTCACCTTGAAACTTCCGAAGCCCCGGATCTCGATATTCTTTCCCTCCTTCAAAGAATTGATGACGGTTGAGATGAAGCCGTCGACCACTGCTTCTGTCTCAACCTTGGTCAAGCCAGTCGCCGACGCGATAACATCAACAATATCTGCTTTCGTCAAGAGAATTCCTCCTCTCGGACAGATTACGGATAAGGTAACTTATATTGAAGCATGTCTTGGTCTAGCAATTCCCGCTTTGCGTCGAGCATATTCTCCTTTGCACTCGACAAAAGAAGATCCAGAAATCCTGTGCGCCGCCGTTCCCGCATCTTCACAATCGTTGGTTCACCCCGAATCCCAACCAGGTCCGAGGCAATGCGGATGGCGTCTTCGTACGTGCCCAAAGTGTCAACGAGGCCAAGCTCGTGTGCCTGCTCGCCACTGTACACTCTTCCATCGGCGATGGCCAGTAATTTCTCATGCGGAATTTGACGCTCACGCTCAACGACGGTAAGAAATTGTTTGTATGTATCCTGAATCAACTCTTCCCAGTACTTCTTGTCCTCCTCGGAAAATTTCCTGAGTGGAGAGCCGGAGTCCTTGAACTTTCCACTTTTCACTGTTGAAGAAGAAATGCCGATTTTATTCAACAGCTGGTCTAATTGAATGAATTGTGAAATCACCCCAATACTGCCGGTGAGAGTTCCCCTGTTTGCGACAATTTTCGTTGCGCCGCAGGAGACATAGTAACCGCCGCTCGCAGCAAGTGAACCCATCGAGACGATGACTGGTTTTCTTGCTTCACGAGTTTTCCTGACTTCCTCGTATATTTCCTGACTCGGGACCACCGCACCGCCTGGAGAATCCACACGAAATACGATAGCTTTAATGGAACGATTATCCCGGTACTTCTTGAATTGCTTCACTACATCTTCAGAGCTTGTGATCACGCCCTTCAGCTCGATGACGGCGATCTTTTCACCAAACGCTGAGACATATCCATCGTCGCGTGAGCTCCCGAGGTAGAGCAGAAAGGAAAACCCAATCACAAGAAGGGAGAGGGCGACTAGAATTCCTAAAATACCCAACACCCATTTGGAAGCTGCAGTCATGAATTGAGAGAAAGGTAGGTTCTATCCCCTTATGTTTGAATGGATTATAAGAAAATGAATTCTAAAAGTCAACCAAAAAGGATACAGGCTGAAGACTGAAGCAGCCTTGAATAGCACCCTTGGATTGTATGGCTCGACTAGTGAGTCGCCTCCAAGTACTTTTCAGCGTCGATCGCAGCCATGCACCCGGAGCCTGCTGCAGTAACGGCCTGACGATAGATCGCATCCTGGACATCACCTGCTGCGAAAACACCGAGGACATTCGTCGCAGTTGGGCCTTGCTTCGTAACGATGTATCCTCGTGCATCGAGCTCGATTTGGCCTTTAAAGATCGCAGTGTTTGGCTGATGGCCAATCGCAAGGAAAACTCCGTCGCACTGCATATCTGTGGTCTCGCTCGTCTTGAGGTTCTTCAAACGAGCACCGGTCACGAACTTCTTTCCATTTCTCCGTTCCCCTAGAATTTCCTCGACGACCGAATTCCAAACGAACCCGATCTTGGGGTTCTTGAACGCCCTATC
>JAHEZR010000013.1 GCA_023251005.1 Ignavibacteriota bacterium
CATCGAGGATATTGCTTATGGCGCTCGTAAATGTAGTGCAGGCAACCGCCACACCCGACAAAATGTTTCACCTCTTCGAGCACATTGATCTCATACATCATCGGGCACGTCTGGAAAATGCGGAGGGCATATTCTGCGGTGAGCGCATCCACTCTCCCTCTCGTTCTCAAGTACTCGACAAGGACTGTCGAAATGTTCGTCCCCTCGGCGGGCTGTGTATCGATCCCAGGATGCCGCTCGCTCAGCCAGCGAAGAAACTCATCAACTTGTTGATACGGGACAGGTATCATGAACGAAAGGACAGGTTTGGAGAGACGAGGAATCCCTGCAGATAGTACGGAGATTTAATCAGTTTGTCAAGACATAACTGACCACGCGATCGCTCTATAGTGCTGGGAGAACCTCGTTGCTCCAGTTGCCGATGCTCAAGTCACGCCGAAATCTTTCAGAAGCCTAGCAATACTGACGGGTGCGCATCCTTCAAAGTGATTGTTGACATTCACGAAGGTCGAGATTCGCTCGTCGATGACTTTACGAAGAAGGGTGCCGATATCCTCGAGGAGTGAAGACCGGTCGATTTGAATGCGATCCCAGATTCCACCGGCCTTCTGTGCCATCCCTTCACGATCGGGGCCATGCAGCCTGAACACCGTGTGACCTGCTGTGATGGCCTTCTGCGATTTGAAGACGCTCCCCACCGGCGGCATGTAATAACCCTCGAGGAAGACGTGAGCAATCTTATACTTCTTTAGCAGCGCGAAGTAGCTCGGGTTAAGATAGTTTGGATTTCGAGTTTCGACCCCGTACTGGTAGCCCTCAGGCAATTCATTAAAAAAATTCCCCAGTGCGGCGAGATAGAAATCGAGGGATTCCATCTTTTCTTTGTTCAAGTATTCGAACTCAAACATCACGGGTCCGAGCTTCTCTTCCATCGGCTCCAGCGATTTCAAAAATTTTCTCACAAGGTCTGGATTGAGAAAATGTTTGTTTGGCTTACCAGCGTATTCCGGATACTGTTTTGCCTGAGCGCCTTTAGTGTAAAAGTGAGTGAGAGTGATGCTGTTCGGGGCCTTTACCGTAAAGAGAAAACCCTTTGGCACAGATTCCACATACTCTTTGGCGGTCCTCGGATTCGGTAACCTCACGAACTTCGGCGTGGAGAGGCTCCAGAACCACTGGTCGATCTCTACGGTGTTGTGGAATTTAGAGTAGTGCTCGAGGAAATTCCCTGTCTTCGGGTTATAGTCCTTCGGATAAACTCCAACCCGACTCCATTCAGGGTATTTCCATGAGCACGTTCCGATGTGAAGATACCTGAGGATTGAGGGGGATAGATCAAAGACGGATGGGAGTGGGACCCCTATTTTCATTCTTGGGAAGGAAATCGTTGCTTCAGAAAGTTACGACTCGCTGGCTGGAAAATCAAGAACAATTTTCAGAAGGGATGAGAGTTGATGAATCGTACTAAACAAAAAACCCCGTGGCACTTTCGATGCCACGAGGTTTTCCATCGGCGCTCCCGCAAGTATTAATACTTCTTCTCCATCGTCTCTGACTTCTCCATCTTCGCCATCTCAACGCTCTTGATCATAATGGCATTCACTCCGCCCTTCGAGCGAACCGAGCCCTTTGCGGTCACGGTATGGGTAATGTGATCCATCAGCTTAGCATTCGGGCCCGCTGAGTGATCATCGGGTAACGTCGAAACGTAAAGCCTACCGTCAGCGGTCAGTATACCAAGAGCACCTCCTGCCTTTGCACAAGATACTGCGCAGTCTTTGTGCCCTTCCCCCTTCGCTCCAACGTGCAGGTAACAAGATACGTCGACCACCTCTCCGGTGATGGCCATTTCTTTCTCAGCTGCTTTCTCTGTTGCCTTCTCCTTACCCTTCTCTTGCGCGAACACAAGTCCGGCCGAGAGAATAACGATCAGGGTAAACAAGGCCAACTTCTTCATAACTTTACTCCTTATTTTTGTGGGGTGAACGATGGGTGAATTGTGGTGTGACTCAAATGCTGCAATTTATAACAGAGCGAAGTAGTAGAAGGTTCCTTCGAAGAAAAGATGATGTCGCTGCCGTCTCACTGGAATTAGTAACCAGGGGTTTCCAACCATCGATTGAGTCGCAAGCGCATGACGGGGAGACCCCTAGTCGTGCCGTCCCTCTACCAGCTAAATCAAAATACGGAATGTTTGAACAATTGGATTTCTTTAAACGGGTAGCGACCCTGGACGACACGGGTGAGCGCTTTCGTAAACGTGCTAAGGTTTTTTGATTTCGATTCGAATCAACTTATATTTGGAAGAATTCAAGGGAGCGACCGTATGTTATCGAGCCGACGCTGGATACTAAAGCTTGGGATTGGGGTTGGATTAATCGTCGGGCTCTTGGGGATAAGCATCCTCCGATACTCCCTGAGAGACTATCGATCACTCTTCCTCCAACAGAAAGGCTTCCTCGTGTCCTCCAAGACGATCGAGGTTGCCAATGGCAGCTTATCGCGCAACTTCGACGTCCAGCTTACAGGATCACATGGACTTGCAGTGCAGGCCCGGCTGA
>JAHEZR010000234.1 GCA_023251005.1 Ignavibacteriota bacterium
GCATACTTATCTTCAGGATTGCTTTTGTACGCTTCAGAGAGAACCTGTTCGATAAGCTCCTTGCTGATTCCTTTTAATCTGAGTTGCTGTTTTAGCATTGTTTTACCCATCGGCTTCCTGAGCAACATGTCGTGGGCAAAAGATCGGGCAAATTCAAAGTCATTCAACAACCCGCTTCTCTCTAATGTGTCAAGAACTTCATCTGCTACGACCGAGGTAATTCCTTTTCTCTTCAATCGCTCTTGCAGCTCTCTCTTGCTCCTTGCGCGATAGGAGAGGAGGCGCAAAGCGGCCTCTCGTGCGTGGTGGAGTCCTTCATTCCTTTTAAGTTCCGTGAGGGTCTTTTCTGTGACCGTGTCCCCAACACGGAGTCCCGATTTTAGAAGTACCTCCTTGTGAACTCCAATTGCGTATTCGTTGTCGATGTGGAGAGAAATGCGGGAGGGATTTTTCTTTTGACGCTCAACCTTTGTGACGACCATTTAAACTCCAGCGAGATTGAGTTCGCGGCAGTGGAAAGGCTGGCGTGTAATCTACTTGAGAGGTTTTTTCGCGGTAGCCGGCTCTTGCTTTTGTTGACTTGCCGGTATCACAGAACCGTCCGTGGGCAAGCCAACTTTTGTGCGCACTTCACTTGCGAGTTCTTGAGTGAGTTTCGGGTTTTCCGTCAGATACTTCTTCACGGCATCCCGACCCTGACCAATTCTGTCGTTTTTGTATGAGAACCAGGCTCCGCTTTTCTGGATGATGTTTCGTTCGACGGCCAGGTCGATGAGATCCCCAATCCGGGAGATACCCTCGTTATAAAGAATGTCGAACTGCGCTTCCTTGAACGGAGGTGCGACCTTATTCTTCACGACTCGAACTCTCGTCCTGTTCCCAACGATCGTCTGGCCATCTTTGATCGCCTCAATCCGGCGGATGTCGAGTCGAACCGATGCGTAGAACTTCAGTGCGTTTCCTCCAGTAGTTGTTTCCGGATTTCCAAACATAATGCCGATCTTCTGCCGAAGCTGGTTCGTGAAAATGACGGAAGTGCTCGATTTGCTAATCGCCGAGGTCAACTTCCTGAGAGCTTGGGACATGAGTCGGGCCTGAAGACCCATCTGCGGGTCGCCCATCTCACCCTCAATTTCCGCTCGCGGTGTCAACGCTGCTACCGAATCGATTACGATGACATCGAGCGCTCCGCTGCGGACGAGCGTTTCGACAATCTCGAGCGCTTGCTCGCCAAACTCCGGCTGCGAGAGCAAAAGGTTGTTCGTATCGACGCCAAGCTTTTTCGCATAATTTACATCGAGTGCATTCTCTGTATCAACGAACGCAGCCATGCCACCGCGCTTTTGCGCCTCAGCGATTATGTGGAGACACAATGTCGTTTTCCCGGAGGACTCGGGTCCAAATACTTCCGTCACTCTCCCCCTTGGGATGCCTCCAACACCGAGGGCGGCGTCCAGAGAAAGAGCGCCGGTTGGAATGACCGGTATAGGCATGATTGGCCCTTCGCCCAACTTCATCACTGCACCCTTCCCGTACTGCTTCTCGATCTGATCGAGGGCGATTTTCAGTGCCTGTAGTTTCGAATCTTTTTCTTCAGGCATGGATGTTCTCCTGCTCTTAGTCGACTCTTTAGGTTACGAAAGAATGTAGAGATTAATCCAATCAGATTCAACTTGACAGCAAGATGTCACAACTCGCCGGGCCTGCCATATTTTTCAATTTCCTTTCAGTGGGAGTCTTTGCAGGACTGTATAAACCGAGCCCGTCGGCTTTAAGTCGCTTCTCATCAACAGGATCTCCTTCACAATCGAGGTATGCGGCTCGAAATCAACCTTGTCCAGTTCAGCGATTAGCTTCATGATGTTTCTCTCGCCTTTTACTCGCCCAATTGTGATGTGAGCATGAAACTGACGTTCTTCTCTTTCAACACCGAAAGATGCTGCGATTTCTTCAATCGATCCATAGAGCCTTGCCAACACTCCCTTTTTGTTTTCTGCGCCGATCCAGATCACCCGTGGATGATTCGGGTTTGGGAAGCAGCCCACACCTCGATAAGTGATATTCATTTGAGTGCACTCATTGAGACTTTCTCTTAAGCGATCTGCCATCGTTCCGAGCATTGACGCTTCGACGCCACCAAGGAACTTAACTGTAATGTGGAATTTATCCTTGGATTCCCAACGCACATTGGCGTCCGTTGTTTTGAGCTTCTCCTGGACTTCGGAGGTTCTTTCCTTCACCTCTGCTGGCGTGTCGATTGCAATGAAGCTTCTGATCCGCGACATAGAAGTAAGATGGTTTTATTCTTCGCGTGGGCTTATTCGATCTTCAAAAGCCGCCTCCGTACCAACTCCAGAGCAGCCTGAGCAGCGCGCTCCTTCACACGGCGGCGGTCATCACCAAAATGAAATTTTAGTGCGAGCGAATCATTCTTGTCCGCATATCCGATCCATGCAAGACCGACGGGTTTCTCAACGGTGCCGCCGGTTGGTCCTGCAATCCCCGTCGTCGATAGGCCGATATCAGTCTTTGCAATCCGTCGAACACCTTCCGCCATC
>JAHEZR010000235.1 GCA_023251005.1 Ignavibacteriota bacterium
TTACCTGAAATCGATTGTGACCTAGGGTTTCTTGGAGAGCCGTTTGCTGTCATCGAAGAATATGAGGGGGAATTGGGAGGCCGACTCGCTGAATTCCAGTGTTCGATGTCGGCTTTTTTTATTCCCAGAACGAGATTGACCGCAAGCAATAAAAAGAGATGAGAATTAGAATCGCTGCGATCTTTGGGACACGACCAGACGCAATAAAGATGGCCCCGGTTCTCACAGAACTCCAGGCCTATCGCGACGAGTTCCACACGGTGACGATCGCCACTGCTCAACATCGTGAGATGCTCGACCAAGTCCTCGATATCTTCAAAATTAGAGTAAACTACGATCTCGATGTCATGCAGCCAAGGCAATCGCTTGCATACCTGGTGAAAAGTGTGCTCTCGAAGCTCGATGGTGTGATAAGGAAAATTCGACCTGATCTTATTCTGGTCCAGGGCGACACATCGACGACTTTTGTTGCGAGTCTCGCCGCTTTTTACTCCAAGATCCCGGTCGGTCACGTGGAAGCTGGCCTCCGCACGGAGGATAAATACCGACCCTACCCAGAGGAGATGAATCGTCGACTGACAACTGCTATTGCCGATTTTCATTTTGCTCCCACTCGGACAGCACGGAACGCCTTGCTTGCTGAAAACATTCCCGCGGAGAAAATTTATCTTACTGGCAATACTGTAATTGATGCACTCCTCAGAACGGTGAGGAAAGACTATTTTTTCAGTCATCCCTTTCTTCGAAAGATTGTCGAAGACTGCAGGCGTTTGAGAAGGAAAATGGTTCTCATCACCTGTCATCGACGTGAGAATTGGGGCGCCCCAATGGCAGGAGCGTGCAGAGCCATCCGAAGACTCGCCGAGCGTCACCGCGAGGTGACATTTATTTTCCCCGTGCATTTGAATCCTGTGGTAAGAGAGGTGGTGTACCCCATTTTGAAAGAACTTCCCAATGTTTTTCTAACCGACCCCTTGGAGTATGAATCCTTTGTCAATCTCATGAACGAAAGTTATCTCGTTTTGACAGATTCAGGCGGCATGCAAGAAGAAGCACCTTCACTGGGAAAGCCCGTGCTCGTACTGCGAGAAGTCACTGAAAGGCCTGAGGCTGTGGTCGCTGGCACCGTGAAGCTCGTCGGCACGGATGAAAGAAGAATTGTCACGGAAACTTCCCGTCTGCTTGATAGCTTAGTCGCTTACAAGAGAATGGCATCTGCCACAAATCCGTATGGGGATGGAAAAGCAGCGTGGCGGATTGTGCAAACTCTCCGGCGTCATTATGGTTTTCGGAGAATGAGGGTTAAAGAATTTCGGGGGTATTAGGGGATTGAAGATACCGCGTATAATTTTTTGTTTTGTAGTTCTGCTGCTTTTATTATCGTCACCGCACCTCTCTGCGCAGTGGGACTGGCAAACTCCGAATCCTCAAGGAAACAGTTTGAATGCTATCGAATTCTTAACTCCAAATCCTGGTTGGGCGGCTGGAAACTATAGAACAATTCTTCTCACGGCCGATGGTGCCCAGACCTGGGTGTTCCAAGAATATGGACGAACAGATGACCTCCGAGGGGTCGTCTTCGTTGATCCACTTCATGGCTGGGCTGTTGGTGAACTCGGAACACTGTTGCACACGACAGATGGAGGTGTAACGTGGATCCCTCAGATTTTCCCTTCTCAAGTTACTCTTTTCGGAGTGGCCTTCACAAATCTCATTACAGGATGGATTGTCGGAGATGAAGGTAAGATACTTCACACAGACGACGGAATGAATTGGGTTGAACAGGCACGCGGAACGTCCAGTGCCCTTTTGGAGTGAGTTCACCGACACGAATAACGGTTGGGCTGTCGGGGACGTCGGAACAATTCTCAGGACGACAAAATGGTGCTACGTGGAATATGCAACTAAGCAATGTACCTACAACGTTATATGTTCTTGCATCTGGTGATCCGCAAATTGCGTGGGTCGTAGGTGATTCAGGACCCGTGCTCCACACGGTCGATAGAGGACGAAGTTGGAGTGGCCGATATGCACGAACGAATTATGAAATCTTCGGGCTTGGAGCCATGAATTCTCAAGTGGCTTGGATTTCTAGCGACAATGGAACGATTCTCGGGACCAAAAATGGCGGAAATCCAATTGTAGTTTTCGCTCTTAAATTTCCGAGAGAATCCACATCACTCCCGAGAATATCACTGGATCAGAATTACCCTAATCCTTTTAACCCTCAAACTCAAATTTCCTACGAGCAACCTTCGGCAGGATTTATAACTCTAAAGATTTACAATCTACTTGGCGCTCAAATTCATACGCTTGTCAATCAGAGAGAAGAAACGGGTCAGCACACAGTTTCATTTGATGGTAGCCTACCCCCATCCCGAGTGTATTTTTATAGACTGCAGAAAGGGAATCATGTGGAAACGAGAAAGATGATTCTTTTAAGGTAAATCCTCAAGAATGAAAAGCTTCCAACGACACATCTTCATCCTCATCTTAGTTCTCTGGACTACGGAGACTTCTCATGCCCAGGAAACTACTCCGCCAAAGAACATTCT
>JAHEZR010000236.1 GCA_023251005.1 Ignavibacteriota bacterium
AATGAATATTCCGGCCGCTACTCGATCATGAAAGATGAGTTCTACGTGCCCGAGCATGAGGCAATCCACTATCAAAGTCTCAGGAACAAGCAGGGGCGGCGCGAGGAAGACGTCCCGGCGGAGCTACGACAAAAGGTGCTGGATATTTTGACGTCGTCGCAGTCACGGTTGTATGGTGAGTACCAAAATATGCTGGACGATGACCTCGCCCGCGAGCTTGCGCGCATCAACTTGCCGCTCTCACTCTACACCGAGTGGTACTGGAAGATCGATCTCCATAACCTCTTCCATTTCCTGCGGTTACGGATGGATGAACATGCGCAGTACGAGATCCGCGTGTACGGTGAAGCGGTGGCTGCAATCACGAAGATGGTCGCTCCGATGGCGTGGGAAGCGTTCGAAGATTACATCTTAAAGAGTGAAAAGTTTTCCAGACTGGAGCTCGTCGTTCTCGCCGAGCAGATCGATATTCAGAACATTACGAAAGAAAGTCTCGAGTGTAAAGGATTGAAAGGGCGGGAGGCAGAGGAGTTTTTGGAGAAGCTCCGCAACCTTGCGAAGGTTTAGAACCTTCGCAAGGTTACCCTTCGCAAGGGTACTAGCTACTCTTTTTCAAATTTCCTCATCCGTTTTACTTCTCCCCTTCGTTTCTTGCTCTCCAACCGTTTCTCTTTCGCTGCGCGTGTTGTTTTTGTGGCCACTCTTTTTTTCCTCGGCTTCAGTGCGCTCCGCAAGAGATCGGCAAACCTCTCAACTGCATCCTCGCGGTTCTTCCACTGGCTGCGGGAAGCTTGAGCAATCACGTGCAAAATACCCTCTGTATCAACCCGCGACTTGAGGTGCGCGATGATTGTCTGGCGTTGATCGTCGCGTAGGCTCGGTGAATTGGTGACGTCGAAGAGCAGTTCAACACGCGTCTCTACCTTGTTCACATTCTGACCGCCCGGCCCACCGCTGCGAGCAAATCTGAACCTCAGTTCGGATTTTGGGATCCCAAGAGAATCATTTATTATGACAACGTCATTCATCACAGGGAAGATACGAAATTCGGGGACGACTTTCGTTCCTCCTTCTCTGGAATTGTAATTGCATTTGACTTTTGGTACTTTTCATAGTCCCTTACTTCCCGACCGAGTCGTGGAAGTAGGGGTGGAGTGTTTTTTGGCAGAGAGACGGAGCAGATATGATCAGAGATCACGGAATTAGTAGAACAAAGAATGGAAAAAATCAAAGAAAAGATTTTTCAGTCGAACGAATTTAAGGAGGCCGGACAGCTGGCAAAGGGACTGGCTGCAGGCCAGTCGATTGTGCTGCGAGGCGTGGCAGGCTCGCTGCTGTCGTTTGTCACAGTGCAGATAGCGGAGGAACGGCAGACACAAGTATTGCTCGTTGCTTCGGATGAAGAAAAGGCGGAGAAGCTTCGCGATGATTGCGCACTTCTCCTTGGCGAAGCGAATGTACGGTTGTTCGGAACAAGGCCCACGCATCAAGCCCAAATGTTGGATATGACTTCGTCCATCGCTCAGATCGAAACGCTGAAAGCCCTCTCTGCCGGAGTGAAGTGTGTCGTGATTGCGTCTCCACAATCGATCATCGAAAAAGTTCCAATCCCGGGGCAGTTCTCGCAAACGATCATCGAGATCAACGTCAATCAGGAACACAAATTCCAGAAATTAATAGAACGACTGGAGGAACTTGGCTTCGAGCGAAAAGAATTTGTCGGAAGCTATGGCGACTTCGCTGTCCGCGGCGGCATCATCGATGTGTTCCCGTATGTCGGAGAAAATCCTCTCCGGCTTGAATTCTGGGGCGACACCGTCGAATCGATCCGTGAGTTCGATGTTCTCTCGCAGCGGTCTATCCGAGAACTGCAATCGGCAAGCATTATTCCGTCTCTTACAAAAGACCGCGCGGATGCTGGTGCTCATGATCGTGACGATGGAGATGAGAACAGGATAACGACTGTGTCATTGTTTGACTACTTGCAGAACGATGCACTCATCGTGTTCGACGAACCCGCTATCATCGAGAAGGAAATCAATGAACTTGCAGATGGTGGAGAGAAGAAGGCGCTGACGTATGAAGATTTCTCGCGCCGTGCCGCGGAATTTCCAATGGTTGTCAACTCTCTTTTTACCGGAGAGAAATCCGCTATCGATTTTCAATCGAGCCACCAGCCATCATTCAATGGTAGCATCGACACGCTTCTCGATGCGCTCGCGAAACTCTCTCGCGATGGATACATCATTTATCTGACCTCTGATACGAACGAAGAATCGAAACGCCTACGAGAGTTAATCGAGGAAGTTATTACCGCGCCGGAGGAAGAGTTGAGCCTGGACCATCGAACTGCCAATCAAGAGAACGAAATTAACACACGACATCTCACGACCGAAATTCACCCGGAGTTTTTCGCCGAGACAATCCACTCAGGATTCCTTTTTCCTGCCGGAAGGATCGCCGTCTTCACAGAACACGAAATTTTTGGCAGACTGAAACGCCGGGGAACGACCAGGCGCCGTCGTTTTAAGGGCTTCTCGCAAAAGGAGTT
>JAHEZR010000237.1 GCA_023251005.1 Ignavibacteriota bacterium
AAGGACATCCCGCTCAGTGACAACCGTTCTCGCCATTAGCTAGAGTCTCAGTTCTCGGTGCCCAACTCAACGACCTCAAGATGTACCTCGGTAGTCCCTGGACCGATCATCCCAATTTTTTCGGCAGCAGCGCGAGATAGATCGATGATGCGATCCTTCAGGAATGGACCCCGGTCATTGATTCGGACGATCACACTTCTTCCGTTTTCTTTGTTCGTTACTTTGACGACCGTCCCAAATGGCAATGTTTGATGGGCGGCTGTGAATTGACTCATATCAAACGTTTCGCCGTTGGAGGTCTTTCGTCCATGAAATTCTTCGGCATAGTAGGAGGCCACTCCATCCGGCACGAAATCATTGGGCGCTGTGGATACTTCCACTTCACGGTGGATCACAAACCTCGGCGCGGCAGCACACCCGATCCCCGTAAGTGAGAGAATAGCGAACGACACCAATGATGTAAGCTTCATCGGATTGACACTCAGAGGTATTCGTTCATTTGCCGCCGCTTGAGGTGATCAACGATTTCTTTTACCTCTTGTGATTTACCCTTTCGACAGATTAGAACCGCATCCTCTGTGTTTATGACGATGATGTCGTCGACTCCTATCGTCGCAACGAGCTTGTCGTTTGAATAGACTAGAGAGTTGTTCGTGTCCTTGAGGAAGACTTTGCCGGTAACAGAATTGCCCATTTCATCTTTTGGTGAAAGCCGATAAACTTCATCCCAGGAACCGACGTCACTCCAACCAAAATCCCCCTTTATCACGAGAACATTCTGTGCTTTCTCCATTACTCCATAGTCAATCGAGATTCCGCGAATGAGCCCGTAGACTAACTCGAGTGTGCTGTTGAACTTCTCGATACCAAGGACTGCATCAAGCTTCATGAGGCCGTCATACAGCTGGGGCAGATGAGTTTTCAGTTCTTCGAGAATCGCGTCCACCCGCCAAACAAACATGCCGCTATTCCAGAGGAAGTCACCGCTCGCCACGAATTTCTCCGCGGTCTCAAGAATTGGCTTCTCGGCAAAGGTCTTCACTCTATACACTCCTCGCGAGAAATATTTATTTGTGCCGTTATCCTCATCGATGAACTGGATGTAGCCATAACCCGTCTCTGGCCACTTCGGTCGAATGCCGATTGTCACCGGATAACCCGCATCTTCCGCCACGTCGAGGGCTAGGAGAAGAACTTTCCGATACTCTTCGACATTTTCCATTGCGTGGTCCGCAGGCAGTGCAATGATGATGCCGCGTGGATCAATGCGTCGGATGAACAATGCTGCGAGCCCAAGACACGGTGCCGTGTTGCGCGGGAGAGGCTCAATGAGAACGTTTTGAGGAGGGACTGATGAAAGTTGCTTGATTACCGCAGCCTTCTGTGCCTTATTCGTGACAACAAAGATGTGCTTTGAATCGATCAATCCGTCAAGTCTCTTCGCAGTGTTTTGGATCATCGTGCCGGGCCCGACGATCTCGAGGAGTTGCTTCGGAGTTTTCTCCCGACTCCGCGGCCAGAAACGAGCACCCACCCCACCTGCCATGATCACTGCAAAGACATTCGCCATCGGATTCTTATCCTCTCATCGCGATCACAGATAAAAACGGGGAACCCGTTCTGAGATAGCGCAGCAGATTTCGTAAGGGATGGTGCCAAGTTTATCCGCAACATCCCATGCGGTAATCATCTCATCTCCATCGATGCCGATAAACGTAACATCATCGCCAAGCTTAGCAGCTCCTGAGCTTCCAACATCTAACATTACGTGATCCATGCAGACAGTTCCCACCACGGGATAACGTCGCCCTCCGATAATTGCTTCAGCCTTGTTGGATAAGTTTCGGTTGAATCCATCCGCATACCCGATCGGGACGGACGCAATTGTCGTAGTCCTGCTCGTGATATACTTTCTTCCATAACTGATACTCGTGCCGGCTTCCACCTTTTTTAGAAATCCGATCCTGGAACGGAGCGAGAGCGCAGGTCGAAGGGGTAGACTCTCACTCGTATCATGCGAAGGGTAATACCCATAAAGCATGATGCCGGGGCGGACCATGTCAAAGTAAGAATCTTTCAAGTCGAGAATAGCGCCGCTGTTGGCACAATGTTTCAGCGGGATGCGAACTCCGGTGTTGGTCAGCGTGGTGACGACCTCATGGAAACGAGTGAGCTGGAGCTGCGCGAAGCTCTTGTCAGCTTCGTCCGCAGTTGCGAAGTGGGTATAAATTCCTTTTAGAGTTAGATTATTCAGGCTTGAGACATATTTCACGAACTCTACCGACTGTCTATAGTCGACACCGAGGCGACCCATCCCCGTATCGATTTTTACATGGACATTCGCCGAACGTCCACGCTTCGAGCTCAATGCGTTGAGGATATCCGCGGCCTCGACCGTGCAAACAGTTGCATCGACCTTGCAGTCGAGGAAAGATTCTGCCTGATCGGAAAAGGGTGGACTGAAAACGAGGATGGGTGACTCGATTCCGTGTTCGCGCAAGTACACTGCTTCTTCAAGAATCGCGACTCCAAGGTAATCTGTTCCTGCT
>JAHEZR010000238.1 GCA_023251005.1 Ignavibacteriota bacterium
TAATCACATACGGGATGATGGTTCAGAGATCGATGGAGGCGGCTCAGAAACTTGAAGATGGGGGAGTAAGTGTCGAAGTGGTTGATCTGAGGACACTCAACCCGCTTGACGGGGAGACGATGTTGCAGTCGGTGAAGAAAACTGGAAAGGTCCTCATCGTCCAGGAAGATACGTTGACGGGAGGATTCGGTGCTGAACTCGCAGCGATCATTTCTTCGGAGGCGTTCCAGTATCTCGATGCCCCAATCAAGAGAGTTGGAGCGAAGGATGTCCCTGTACCCTATTCCCCTCCGTTGGAGGACGCTGTGCTCCCCAGCGAGCGAAGTATTACAACCGCGCTGGAGGAATTAGCCGGTTATTGAAATCCATTGGATTAAAAGTTTACTCAAGAGGAAAAGTCAATGGCGAATGTTGATGTCGTAATGCCAAAGATGGGGGAGAGTATTATGGAGGGGACGATTGTAAAGTGGTATAAAAAAGTCGGAGAGAAAATTAAGAAAGATGAAACACTGCTGGAGATCAGTACCGATAAAGTGGATTCAGAGATCCCATCTCCGGCAACTGGAATACTCACCAAGATACTTGTCGAGGAGCAGCAGACCGTTCCAGTGCAAACAGTCATTGCGTTAATCGAGGCGGAGGGTGCTGAGGTAGTCCAGGCGCCGGTGAAAGCGCCTTCACAGACTCCGGCCCCAGAAAAGCGGGAAGCAAGAGCGCCTTCAGCTCCAACCGTGCAGAAAACTCCTCAAGTAAAATCAGACCGATTCTATTCCCCACTAGTGCTCAACGTAGCAAGGGAAGAAGGAGTAGCGCTTGCGGAACTGGAAACGATTCTCGGAACTGGCACGGAAGGGCGACTGACTAAAAAAGATCTGCTCGATTATGTGGCCCGGAAGCGATCAGGTTGGGCTAAGCCCGAAGCAGCAAGAGTAGTGGCTCAGGTTCCATCCTATGCACCTGCGGCGCCACTGACTGTAAAGGTAGGAGAGACAATCTCAGTTAACCCTGCAGACGGAACTGAAGTAATAAAGATGGATCATATCCGTAAGTCGATCGCAGAGCACATGGTGCGGAGCGTACACACGGCCGCGCACGTCGCCGCCGTTTCCGAAGCGGACACGACAAAGGTGGTCCAATTTGTTACCAAGCACGGAGAAAGTTTCAAAGATCGCGAAGGATTTAAGCTGACGTACATGCCCTTCATCATTGATGGAGTGATCAAGGCACTAAAGGATTTTCCGCTTGTCAATTCTTCGATCGAGGACGATAAGGTAACAGTAAAAAAATACATCAACATTGGAATTGCCGTGGCTCTTGAGAATGGATTGATCGTCCCTGTGATCAAGCGTGCGGATGAGAAAAGCCTCGTTGGTCTTGCACGTGCTGTCTACGACCTTTCAACACGCGCACGCACCAAGAAGCTTCTCCCCGATGATGTCCAGAATGGTACATTTAGCATTACGAATTACGGAATCTTCGGTAATCTAATCGGAACTCCCATTATCAATCAGCCACAAGTGGCGATACTTGGAGTGGGAGCCATCAAGAAACATCCGGTCGTCATCGATGATGCAATCGCTATTCGTTCTATGGTTTATCTATCTCTGTCATTTGATCATCGCCTCATCGATGGTGCTCTGGGTGGGATGTTCTTACAGCGCATCGTGCACTACCTCGAAAACTTTGATGTGAATCAAGGTCTCTAATCCCTGTGGAATTGATCATCCAAGAAATACCGGTGTCACCAAGAACAACGGAAACTCTTCCTCGTCCGCGTCGTCCTGAGTGGCTCAAGGCTCGCATCCCTGCGGGCGAGAACTATTCGAGATTGAAGTCGATGATGACTAGTCATCGACTTCACACGGTGTGCGAAGAGGCTCGATGCCCGAACATGGGAGAATGTTGGAATGCGGGCACGGCCACCTTCATGATACTCGGAGACGTTTGTACCCGAAGCTGTGGCTTCTGTGCTGTAAAGACTGGCCGACCCTTCGCAGAGCTGGATTGGGATGAACCTCGACGGGTCGCGGAAGCGGTCGCCCTTCTTGGCTTGCGACACACTGTAGTCACTTCGGTGAATCGTGATGAACGCAAGGATGGCGGAGCCCCGATTTTCGCTGAAACAATTCGACAGATCCGGCTTCACGTACCGGGGTGCCGAGTGGAGGTTCTGATCCCGGATTTCAAGGGAGATGAAGAAGCACTCGATATTGTTCTCGACGCGAGACCTAACATTCTCAACCACAATGTTGAAACTGTTCCGCGACTCTATCGGATCGTTCGCCCACAAGCGATATATGAACGCTCGCTCGAGTTGCTAGACCGTGCAAGGAAAAAGGGTTTCGCAACAAAAACCGGTTTGATGCTCGGTATCGGTGAGCGAACTGAGGAAGTCATTTGCGTGATGGAGGATCTTCGTGAAGTGAATTGCGATATTCTCACACTCGGCCAATATCTCCAGCCAACGAAAGCGCATCTTCCAATCGACCGGTATCTTCATCCAGACGAATTTCTCACGCTGAAGATCAAAGGACTTGAGATGGGCTTC
>JAHEZR010000239.1 GCA_023251005.1 Ignavibacteriota bacterium
CATAACCGCCGCACTCACGTCGCTGATGAGAGACTTGATCTCGTATCCAATGTGACGCGGGATTGTTGCGCGGCTCTTCACTCCTATTGCCCGTGCAGCAGCAGCTTCTCGATAATAGCGCTTCCAGATTTGCTCCCAACTTTCTTCATGGATGTGGTAGACGGCAGCCTCGGGAACATAGACAACTTTGTAACCCTCGTCGATCCAATGTTTCGCCCAATCAATGTCTTCGCAGCCGGGGAGAGATTCGTCAAAGTGATACTTCTCCCAAAGTTCTTTCTTGATCGCCGAACTTGCGTTGTTGGCAAAGTAGTCTGGAGGAGAGATAACCTTAAAGTTCGTGCCGAAGATGCGCCTGAAGTCCCGTTCCTCGCTGAACTTAGACTCTTGCGTCCCCAACTGCCGGCCATAAACCATCGCGACGCCGTCATCCTGCACAGCGTTAACGAGGACTCTTAACCACTCTCGATCAACGGGTTTCGTGTGAGCAGAAGCGATCACGAGTATCTTGCCGCGAGAGGCCCGAATCCCGACGTTCAGCGAGAACCCGAACGTGAAATCCCTGCTGTCGATGGAAAGTACCTTTGCCCCCCACTCCGCCGCAATGTGTTTTGTTCGATCGAAGGAGCCGGAATCGACAACGATTACCTCAACTTCGCCATAGGTTTGATTCTCGATGCCTTCCAACAAGGCCGGCAGATGCTTCTCTTCGTTGAAGGCACGGATGATAACCGACGTTTCGGGATGTCGTCGCGGTCGCCTCATTCCTCCTTACCCCCGGTGAGGCTATGATGATTGTGCAGTCCAGAGATAAGCATACGAACAGTGTTTTCGTGGACGAATTCCCACGCTGAAGGACTGCTGTTCGCATTGTGCGGCGCCAGGATAACATTGGGGAATTCACGGAGTGGACTCTCCTCTGGCAGCGGCTCTTTCTCGAAGACATCGAGTGCAGCGCCTCCAATCTTCCGGCTTCGCAGTGCTCGTACAAGCGCCTCTTCATCAATGATCGGGCCGCGAGCGGTGTTGATGAGAAAAGCTGTAGATTTCATCAGGGCAAATTCACGGTCGCTGATCAGGTGAAAACTCGTGGGATTCAGAGTACAGTTTATGCTTACGAAGTCCGAATCCCTTAAGAGTTTCTCCTTCGAGACCATCGAAAGATTAAATCCCGAGACAAATGTCTTCGGGATTTCAACAATATCGTTAGCAAAAAACTTCATTCCGAAAGCTGCCGCCCGTTTGATCACTGCCCGACCGATGTTTCCAACGCCGATGACACCGAGGGCTAATTCTTTTAGAGATACAGATGATCGCTTCGTCCACTGGTGCGACTTCACATCGCGATCTAAGACATGCAGCTGTCTTGCAAACATAAGGACATAGCCGAGAACAGTATCGGCAACTGGATCTGTAAAAGCGTTGGCAGTGTTGAAAACCGTTATCCCGAGTGATTCTGCTGCGTCTTTATCAATAGAGTCAATCCCCGTTCCCCATTTCGCAATCACCTTGAGATTCTTCGCCTCGTGCAGAACCTTCGCTGTGAACCGATCGTCTCCACAGATTGCTCCATGGACATCCTTGACGAGCGGAAGCAACTCCTCTTCCTCCATCCGCTCGCGGACTCGAGGAACGACCAGCTCAATTCCCTCTTTTTCAAGAACATGCCGATACTTGTCCAGTACCGGCTGGAGATAAGGAGCTGTCACCAACACTCGCCATTTCATCTGACTTCCTTCGAATCCATTGTCACCTTACACTGCTGGCTTCGCCATAGATGCGGGCGCATAGTCGTTTAACAAGGGATCGCCCGCCATGAGTGCCTCGACCTCCACCAGGTCCTCTTTGGTATCAACAGAGTAAACTTTCTCATTGACCAAAACCATATGAACTTTGTACCCGTGCTCGAGAATTCGGTTCATGTCGATCGACTCCATATTTTCAAGAGGGGTTGGTTCCAATCTGGTGAAGGAGTATAAAAAATCACGACGAAAAGGAATCACACAAATCTGCTTCAGCATCGGAACATCCTCAGTTCCTTTCTTCCGTGATGGGATGGGCTCTCGAGAAAAATACAGAGCTTCATTTTTCAGATTAACCACGACTTTAATCTCGTTTGGATCTTCTTGTTCCTCCCTCGATCTCAGTGGGGACATGAGGTTCACCACTCGAATCGACGCGTCGGTGAGCATCGGCGCCACCGCTGCTTCAATCATCTGTGGTGTGATCATTGGTTCGTCACCCTGAATCATGACTGCAATATCTATCCGTGATTCCGTCTCTTCTTCGACTTTGTGGAGTGCCTCGGCTGCACGGTCGGAAGCGCGCTCATGTGTATCGGCTGTCATGACCGCTTTCCCACCGATTCTCGTGATGTAATTTGCTATTTCCTCATCGCAGGTCGCAACGTAAACCTCATCCAGCCGTGAGCTCATCTTACTCCGAAAGTATACATGGCCAAGCATCGGAACAGAATGAATCAATGCTAAGGGTTTTCCCGGGAAACGTGTGGAGGCGAGTCGGGCTGGTACAATCCCAAT
>JAHEZR010000051.1 GCA_023251005.1 Ignavibacteriota bacterium
TATCCGCCGCGATGACTCGGTGAAGAATGGCTTAAATCTCTGGATAGTGGCAGATAACCTCCGCAAGGGTGCCGCGACGAATGCTGTACAGATCGCGGAAGCATGGCTAGCAAAGTTGTGACTGCTCAAGCTATATGAAATTAGGTGTCATCAAGCCTCTCCCGCGTTAGCTTGAAAAAGTAGCGGATTTTGGTTATTATGAATCCCACTACATCGGTAGTGGGATTTTTGTTTTTTTTCAGGGTCAAGCGATTCACGACGCTTTCGACTCCAGTGCGCTGCTCGATAGGCGGTTCCAGTGACAATGGTAGCATTTTCGCCTGGTGACGTATGAAAAAACCTTTCCGCGAACGACTGAAAGACGGTCCAATCGTTTGTGACGGAGCGATGGGAACTCTCCTCGATCTCTATGAATATCCAGAACGCCCCCACGAAATTCAAAACCTAAAGAATCCTGACATCGTCGAACGAGTCCATCGAGAGTATATCGACGCTGGAGCGGAAATCATTGAGACGAATACGTTCTCGGCAAACCGCTTTCGCCTCAAACAGTACCACTTGGAAGATAAACTTCACGAAATCAACGTTCGAGGAGCAGAGATCGCTCGTTGTGCAGCAGATGACAGCATCTACGTCGCGGGGGCGGTAGGCCCCATCGGTAAGCTTCTCGAACCCATCGGCAAGGTAAAGCCGGCTGAGGTTCGTGAAGCATTTAGAGAACAGATTGCCGCGCTGCTCGAAGTCGGCGTGGACCTCCTGATCCTCGAAACGTTTGTAGACTTACGCGAGCTGGACGAAGCAATCGCTGCCGCGAAAGAGCTTACCGACGTTCCAATCGTCGCGCAGAAAGCGTTCCCCGAAGACGGAGCCATCCTCGCAAGCAACTTTCCCATCGAAGTCGTTGAGCACATCATCCAACAAGGCGTGGACGCTGTTGGCGCAAACTGCACAGTCGGCCCGCAGCGGATGTTCAGCATCATCCGAAGCATGTACAAGGACGGTGTGGTGCTTTCTGCACAACCCGCGGCGGGTATCCCCACGCTCATCGACGGGCGCTCGATTTATCACACAAGCCCAGAATACCTTGCAACTTACGCGAAACAGCTGGTTGAGGCGGGGGTGACCCTCGTTGGGGCGTGCTGTGGCTCCACGCCGGCTCACGTGAAAGCGATCGCCATCGCAGTTAAGGGCCTGAAAGTAGGCAAAACGGATGTCAAGATAAAGGAAATGCCGAGCTCACCGGTTGTGGAGACACAAGTGGCTCCGGTTGCCGACAGACGATCGAGATTTGCAAGGAATATCAGGAAGAAATTTCTCACGACAGTCGAGCTCGACATCCCCCGAGGAATTGATATGAGCTCCGTCCTTGACGGTGCAGCGTACCTGCAAAAACATGGTGTCGATGCGATCAACATCACGGACGGGGCGCGGGCACGGCTGCGCATGAGTTCGGTGGCGATCTCCTTCCTCATCCAGCGAGATGTGGGTATCGAAGTGATGACTCACCTCGCGTGCCGCGACCGCAACCTCATCGGACTGCAGGCGGAACTTCTCAGTGCTCATGCACTCGGCTTGCAGAACATTCTTGCCATCACAGGCGATCCGGCGATCATCGGCGACTATCCACACGCAACGTCGGTGTTCGATGTTGACGCGATCGGACTCATACGGGCTGTGAAGGCGATGAATGAGGGTAAAGATCTCATGGGGAATTCCATCGGTCAACCGACATCGTTTCTTATCGCATGTGCTGCGAACCCCACCACTGAGGACATGGACAGAGAAGTCGAAAGACTGGAGAAAAAATTGGAGGCTGGTGTCGAGGTAATATTCAGTCAGCCCGTCTATCAGCTGCAAACACTGGAAGAATTCTTGAAAAAGACTTCTCATCTCAGATTTCCTCTTATGCTCGGAATCCTCCCACTTCGTAGCCACAAGCATGCAGAGTTTCTTCACAACGAAGTGCCCGGGATAAACATTCCGGACAATATCCGGGAGAGGATGAAGAACGCTGGTGAAAGAGCCGCTGCTGTCGGTGTAGAGCTTACAATCGAATTTCTGCGCGAGGCGAAATCCATGGTACAGGGTGCTTACTTGCTGCCACCCTTCAAGAAATATTCCATTGTCCCGGAAATCCTGAGTGCAATTTAATTGATGGGATCCGACTATCAAAAAATAGTGTTCGAGCTTGTTGATGTTTGTCATCGCATTTACGATCGCGGGTTTGTCACAGCGACAGATGGAAACATCAGTGCACGACTACCGGGCGGCAACATCCTTGCTACTCCAACATCATTGAACAAAGGGATGGTGAGAGCGGACGACTTCGTTGAAGTTGATCCCGAGGGAAGCCTTGTCTCAGGCTTGAACCGTCCCTCGTCCGAACTCTTAATGCATCTCTACATTTATCGACAGCGTCCGGATGTCCAGGCGATTGTCCACGCTCATCCACCCTATGCAACGGGGTTTGCCACAGCACGCATTCCACTCAATGAGTGTCTTTTCCCCGAGGTCATTGTCGGACTTGGTGCTATCCCCCTTGCCCCGTATGGAACGCCATCGACGAGTGAAGTGGTCGAGTCAATCGAGCCTTTCGTCCCAAATGCTGACGCCATCCTGCTGGCGAATCACGGAGTTGTCACCTATGGGAGAGATCTTCTCAATGCATACTTCAAAATGGAAAAGGTGGAACACGCCGCACATATTACTTTTGTCGCCCGCCTTCTCGGTGGCGAGAAACCACTCTCAGAAGCTGATATAGAAAAACTTCGCAAGATCAGTACGGAGAGTTATGGAAAAGATTTTGGAGAAAAGCTCGCCTGCATCCCGTCGAAGGAAGAGAGAGACGGTTCAGCACTTTACACCGAGGAGGAACTCCGTTCAATCGTCCGAGAAGTGATCGAACGGCTTGGAACATGAAGAAGAAAGTCAGAGTCGGCATCATTTTTGGTGGGCGTTCGAGCGAGCATGAGGTCTCGCTCGTCTCCGCGACCTCTGTTATTCAGGCACTCGACAAGAATAAGTATGAGGTCGTGCCAATCGGAATCACGAAAGAAGGAAAGTGGTTAAGCTCCTCAACAACGCTCGCGCTGCTCAAGTCAGGAAAAGGTTTAGAGCAAGCCCCTGAACGAGTTCTGCTTCCCGATCCAACTCAAAGAGGACTTGTAGAATTCCGCAGTAATGGGCTAAGTACCACCAACGAGCCTCTCGATGTCGTCTTCCCTGTTCTTCACGGTCCTTACGGGGAAGATGGAAGTATCCAGGGACTGCTGGATCTGGCCAACGTTCCTTATGTCGGTGCCGGGGTCTTAGGTTCGGCACTTGGAATGGACAAAGTTCTCCAGAAACAAGTGTTCGAGAGAGCAGGGTTGCCGGTGATAGAGTATCGCACCTTTCTCTTCAAGGAGTATCAGGAGTCTCCCACGCCGTTGGTGAAAGAGATTGAGGGGGCGTTCTCTTATCCCTGCTTCGTCAAACCCGCAAACCTCGGCTCAAGCGTTGGAATTACGAAAGTGCATTCGCGGATAGAACTCAAGAAAGGAATTCTTGAAGCGGCTCGCTACGATCGGAAGATTCTTATTGAACGGGGCATCGAAGATGCCCGTGAGATCGAGTGCAGTGTGCTCGGCAATGATGACCCACGAGCTTCTGTTCCGGGCGAAATCATCCCCTCGAACGAGTTCTATGATTACGATGCAAAGTATGTTGACGGAAAATCTCAGATGATCATTCCTGCGCAGCTTCCAGCAAGGGTAACGAAGAAAATCCAGGACATCGCGGTGAAGGCTTTCAAAGCGATCGATTGTTCCGGGATGGCACGTGTAGATTTTCTTGTCACACGGAAGAAGCACAGAATTTTTATTTGTGAAGTGAATACCATCCCCGGTTTCACCTCGATCAGCATGTATCCAAAGCTCTGGGAAGCTTCCGGACTTCCCTATTCCAAGCTTCTCGATGTTCTGATCGAGCTGGCAATCGAGCGCCATCGCGAGCGAAATCGTCTCCAGACGTCTTTCAAGACTCGGAGTGATTGGTATAAGGAATAAAACTGATCGCGACTGCGCGTCTTGATCTGGCAAGTCAGTTTCATTGCTTCAATGTCCTTGCTAATGAAGAAAGAACTGCGTAATTTGCTCGTGGTGGCCTTGGTTCCTCACAACCATATTTCTCGAGGATGAAAGATGAACTGGTGGCGGCGGCGTAAAAAAGGACAGCGGCTTGGTCTCATCCTCTTCCTTGGAATTCCAATCATCGGCTACGTGTTACTAAACCCCCACGGCGTGATCCAGCGTGTGCGGCTTGAACTCGCAAAGCGAGAGACGCAGGAGAAAGTACGACAAGCGGAGCTCGAGCGTCAGCGGCTTCAGGATTATTCAAAAAAACTTGAGAGCGACAAGCGCACCATTGAAAAGGTTGCGCGGGAAAAATATGGGATGGTTCGAGAGGGTGAGACAGTCTACAAAGTGAAGCCAAAAGAATGACCATCTGATTCCGCTGATCCTTCTGCACTTTTCCACAAGACGCTCAAAGGACGCCCTCAGCGAAGACCCCACTTGAACGAAATACCGTTCGATTTTACTCTGTCCTGAACAGCCTCAACGCTCATTCGACTACACGTGCCATGGAACTCTTCGGGCAGAAAGAGGCGGCGAAGAAGAAAACCCGATTGCTGCCAAGCACCCCACTTGCAGAGCGTGCGAGGCCATCCACGCTGGATGGGTTTGTCGGTCAAAAACATCTAATTGGATCCGGGAAGCCCCTCCGAGTCCTGATTGAAAAGGATGAAGTCCCATCGATGATTCTCTGGGGACCTCCCGGCAGTGGAAAAACCACGCTTGCCCGGATCATTGCAAATGAAACGAACGCCGAGTTCTTTCAGCTCAATGCGGTTTCCTCAGGTGTGAAAGATGTTCGCTCGGTGATAGATCGGGCTGAGATGAATCGAGCCCGCCTGAATAAACAATCTATTCTTTTTATCGATGAGATCCATCGCTTCAACAAGGCCCAGCAGGATGCGTTGCTTCACAGTGTCGAAGAAGGTGTGATCACGCTCATCGGTGCAACAACGGAGAACCCCTCCTTCGAAGTCATCTCTCCCCTTCTTTCCCGATGTCGAGTCTATGTTCTCGAGCCCTTAGGCAAACTTGAGTTGTTTGAAATAATTGAAAATGCCTTGAAGAATGATCCTTTCTTGAAGAACGAGAAGATTGTTCTTAACGAGTCCGAAAAAGATTATCTTATTTTCCTCTCGGCCGGAGACGCACGAATGGTCCTCAATGGACTCGAGACGAGCATACAGTTAGCGAAGCCACAACGCCCGGCGGGCGAAAAAATCATTACAAAATCCCTCATCGAGGAGGTTTTTCAGCGGAAGTATGCAAAGTTCGACAAGGGAGGGGAAGAGCACTACAATATCATTTCGGCATTCATCAAGAGCATGCGTGGCGGAGATCCTGACGCCGCTGTGTACTGGCTCGCGCGGATGCTGGAAGGCGGCGAAGACCCGAAGTTCATCGCACGCCGCATGATCATTCTTGCTTCTGAAGACATCGGGAATGCGGACCCGCATGCACTCGTCCTTGCGACATCCTGTTTTACTTCAGTCGATTACGTTGGGATGCCGGAAGCGCAGATCATTCTCTCGCAAACTGCATCGTATCTTGCTTCCTGCCCGAAGAGCAACGCTGCTGTTCGAGCAATCGGCGAAGCGATCCACGATGTCCGCACGCTGCCAAATGACCCAGCCCCGCTTCATCTCAGAAACGCACCGACGAAGCTGATGGAGGAACTCGGATACGGTAAGGGCTACAAGTACAGCCACAATTACGACGGGAACTTTGTCGAGCAACAATACCTTCCAGATAACCTGAAGAATAAAGTGTATTACCATCCAACCGAGCACGGTGAAGAAAAAAATATCCGCGCACGCCTTCTGGGATGGTGGAAGAAGAAAAGCCGGTAGAAACCGGATTAACATTTCACCATGATCGGATAAATCAACATGATTGGCCAAGCCATCTTACACTACAAAATCCTTGAGAAGCTGGGCGAAGGCGGCATGGGCATCGTTTACAAAGCCCATGACACGAAGCTCGATCGAATTGTGGCTCTGAAGTTTTTGCCTCAACATCTGACCTCCGACTCAAGCGAGAAAGAACGATTCGTCCACGAAGCGAAGGCTGCCTCCGCGTTAAACCATCCCAATATTACGACGATCTATGAGATCAATGAATTCGAAAGTCAGATGTTTATCGCGATGGAGTATTGTGAGGGAAAAACCTTAAGACAGACTGTCGAGTCGGGAAGCCTTTCCATAAAGAAAGTCTTGGATATTGGGATTCAAGTCTGCGAGGGCCTGGCGCTGGCACATGAGAAGGGGATTGTCCATCGTGACATAAAATCCGACAACCTCATGCTTGCCCCAAGAGGTCTCGTGAAGATCATGGATTTTGGTTTAGCAAAGTTGAAGGGGGCCAGCAAGCTGACCCGCACAGGCTCTACGTTGGGGACTGCAGCGTATATGTCACCCGAGCAAGCGCAGGGAGAGGAGGCCGACCAGCGAAGTGATATTTTCTCCTTCGGGGTGGTGTTGTATGAGCTTTTCGCCGGACAGTTGCCTTTCCGCGGCGAGCATCAAGCGGCAATAACCTATTCGATCATCAACGAAGAGCCGCAGCCGCTGGCACGCTTTAATAACCAAGTCTCAGCAAAACTTGAGGATGTCGTCTCGAAGGCATTGGCAAAGGATAAAGAGGAACGATACCAGCATATCGACG
>JAHEZR010000240.1 GCA_023251005.1 Ignavibacteriota bacterium
GATAGTTGTTTCCGACTCTCTTGCTCATTAGCAGAGCATCAATTATATTGTGCAACATCTTATTTAGCAATGTGATTGTGGAATGAGAAATAAGAAGTCATCAAAGAATTTCGTAGCTCTTATTACGGGAGGAAGCCGAGGAATTGGTCGAGGGATTGCGATTGAGCTCGCGAATCTCAATTATGATCTCGTGATCAACTATTTGGCCAATCATGCATCGGCTAGAGAAACACGAAAGGAGTGCCTAGCGGCGGCGAAATCGAATCGAAAGCGAATCCACGTTGAACTTTTCCAGGCTGACATCAGCAATGCCTCAGCGAGGAAGCGCCTCGTTGACTTCACGAGGAAGAGATTTGGTCGACTCGATCTCCTTGTGAACAACGCGGGCATCCCACCTACGGTCCGGGCAGACATCCTCGAAGCAACCGAGAAAAGCTTTGATCGGGTCATATCGACTAATCTCAAGGGGCCCTACTATCTAACACAACTCGCTGCCAAGTGGATGGTTGATCAGCACGCCGATGATCCACAGAGAAAGCCCAAGGTCATTTTTATCACCTCCATTTCTGCAATTGTGGCAAGCACAAACCGTGGCGAGTACTGTGTCTCAAAAGCTGGCCTCTCGATGGCCACAAAATTATTTGCTACTCGGCTTGCCGAACATGGCATCAAGGTTTATGAGATTCGTCCGGGCATCATCGAAACAGACATGGTGCTGCCTGTGAAAGACAAGTACGAGAAACTCATTGCTGAAGGTGTCTCTCCTATCCGCCGATGGGGGCAACCTGAAGATGTCGGCAAAGCCGTTGCAGCGATTGCACAAGATCTCCTCCCCTTCAGCACCGGCGAAGTGATTAATGTAGATGGCGGGTTGCATATAGGAAGGCTATAACGACCACTCTTGTCGTTGCTTCATTGCTCGTGCAAAGAAGTAACCAAGTCCCGAAGGGATCCCTTTGAGAAAGGCATGCCGAAATCGTCCGCCGAAGAGTTAGCACGGGACGTTTAGAATTTTCGCAGGGATTCCTTTTTTGCCGCCACCATTGAAGATCCATTAGGGTGGCATCCCGCACGGCGAGACTTTTTGTCCATTTTCT
Organism: Ignavibacteriota bacterium; assembly: GCA_023251005.1. Next base: position 1,098 of record JAHEZR010000240.1, read on the forward strand.
TTTTGAACGAGGAAAAAGAAAATGGATAGGTTAGAAACAATCCACTGGTGCCTCCAATCAAGTTTTGAGGTCCAAACTTGCTTATCGTCGACGGTGAACTCACACCAAAGATACTAGTCCCAAAGGTAGAGCGGCTCTTCGAACTGTCTGCGAAGAAAATCTCAACCATTGCTCGAAGCTGGAATCCACGTCTTGGAGCTCCAGTGATCACAGTGAGGGGCAAGTATACCTCCCGTGTTTGGACAGAATGGACTCTGGGCTTCCAAGTGGGGTCGGCACTTCTTCAGTTTGACGCCACTGGCGAGAAAAAATTCCTCGAGCTCGGCCGTGATGAGACATTGAAACGGATGGCGGCCCACGTCACGCACATGGGCATTCACGATCATGGCTTCAACATCGTCAGCACCTACGGGGGCCTTCATCGACTCATGCGGGAAGGGAGAATTCCATTCAACGAATGGGAAAAGAATTTTTATGAGATGGCTTTGAAATGTTCTGGCGCAGTCCAGGCCGCCCGGTGGACAGTGATACAGAACGGAAAAGGATACATTTATTCATTCCAGGGAGCGCACTCACTCTTTGCAGACACGATGCGATCGCTGCGTTCGCTGGCGCTCGCTTACCAGCTCGGTCATGAACTCAAGGGAGAGAACGATGAATCGATTTCACTCCTCGAGAGGTTGATTCATCATGCAGAGACGACCGCGAAATACAATCTCTACTATGGTGAGGGGCGTGATGCCTTCGACGTCAGAGGGCGTGTTGCGCAGGAATCAATCTTCAACCCAAAGAATGGCACGTACCGATGCCCAGGGACGCACCAAGGCTACTCGCCCTTCTCAACGTGGACGCGAGGTCTCGCATGGGTAATGCTTGGTTTTGTTGAAGAGTTGGAATTCATAGACGTCGTTCCAGATAAAAATCTTAAACCTTACGGTGGGAGAAAGCAAATCGTTGACATGATGATGAAAGCAGCACGGGCAACATGTGACTTCTACCTTGAGAACACGCCGACAGATGGGATCCCCTATTGGGACACAGGGGCGCCAAATCTGAGAACGCTCGGGGACTATTTGGGTAAGCCTGCCGACCCCTACAATGAGTACGAACCCGTTGATAGCTCTGCAGCGACGATTGCCGCTCAAGGGCTGATGCGGTTTGGGAGGTACCTCAACATGGCGGGGAAAAAGGCAGATGGAGGGCGATACTATCAGGCTGGACTAACGATCGCTAACGCTTTGTTCGACGAACCTTACCTTTCAAGAAACTCGCAACATCAGGGTCTCATTCTTCATTCAGTGTATCACCGCCCGAACGGCTGGGATTATATCCCTCCTGGCTCGAAGGTCCCAAATGGTGAGTCGTCGATGTGGGGGGACTATCACGCGCTGGAGTTAGGCTTACTCATCTCAAGAGAAGCTGGCCGAGAG
>JAHEZR010000241.1 GCA_023251005.1 Ignavibacteriota bacterium
GAGCGTGAGAAGAAGAGGAGCCGAGAAAAGTATCAAGGCGCTCTTCTTAGGAAATGTCGAGAGGCTCAGAGGTAACGCGGTTTGTCGTGAAATCAGGTTCATCTCTGTTCTCTCTGTTGCTTCAGCCACTCAATTGTTCTCTCTAAGCCTGAGTGCAACGGCGTGATGTGATAACCCAATTCTTTTTCTGCGACAGCCGATGAGGCAACCCAATCTTGCAGAAAGGTCTCTACCCAACCGGGAGTGATCGCGGGATAAATGCCGAGGAGCTTTGCATTGATTTCTGAAATTCGGGAAACCAAACGTGCGACGAATGGTGGGAGAGAGAGACGAAAATGTTTTCGATGCGTAATCCGATCCGCAGTCTCAAAAATCTTCTCCAAGGAAACATTCTCTCCACCGAGGATGTACCGTCCACCGGCCCTCCCTTTTTTCAATGCCAGGAGAATACCGTTCACGAGGTCATCGACGTAGACATAGTTGGCGGTTTCTTTTCCTCCATTGAGCAGGAAGGGAAATTTTCCGTTGAGGTAAAACTGGAGCATCCGTGTGAAGGAGTTTCCCTCCGTATCTTTTCCCGGTCCGTACACCCTCGTTGGATAAACTGTTACAAGAGGGAGACCCCCTGCTAAAAATTCTTTTCCCAACTCATCGGCGAGATACTTCGTCCGTTCATACTCAGTGAAGAACTCCGTACTTCGCTCCGTATGCTCGTCGAGTGGATGAGAGTTTGATGGACCAAAAACCACCACCGACGAAACACAAAGAACTTTCTTGACTCTCAATCTAAGCGCAGCCTCGAAGACATTCCGTGTCCCCTGTACGTTTACTTCATAGAAGATCGAATTGTCCTCTGACCAGTTTTTCGCATAGCCGGCCAGATGTGTCACTGCTTCACATCCTTCCATTCCTGCCGCAATCGAAGAGAGGTTGAGGATATCGCCAGTGTAAAAGCGAAGGGTTGGTTGGTCCATCAGACGAGATCTACTTCGAGACCGGCAGAGAAGATGAACCGTGTCGCCACGCTTCAAGAGAGCCAACACAAGACGCTCTCCAATGTATCCTGTCCCCCCAGTGACGAATACTTTCATTTCACATTTTCCTTATCATCGAAAATCCTGATAATCGAGTTCATGGGACGTGAGTCTAAAATTAATTTCACTTCAACTATAAAAGATCTGGACAATATCACTGTCATAGAAATGTCAAGAGTGAGTAAAAGTGTAGTCGTCAGAGACATATTTCTTCGCGCATGTGTTTAGGAATGAGTCGAACATTTGGAGTGATTCCACTCCAGGATGCCTTAAAGAAATCCATCAGGAACTCAGTGTAAGAACGGTAAACCGAAGATCCCGCTTGTCGATATTCATCCTCAAGAAGGTGATGGACTCGGGGTAAGTTGTACCACGGCACACCGGGGAAGAGATGATGCTCGAGATGATAATTCCCATTGCACATGAAGAATGAGACAAACTTATTGCTCAAAACTGTCCGAGTGGCTGTGAATGGATTGCCACTTGTCGTGAGTCCGTGCTCTGCAACGCCCCGGAGATTTACAAGCTGCGCAGCAACGATGAGCGGATAAACCCAGAGATTGAGAACGGTCTTCGTTGGGAAAACCACGAACGCAAAGGCGATGAACCCGACAATCAACCCATATTCGGTGAGGATTCTCATCTTTATGCGTCTATTCGCTCTTTCCCATCCGGTAACGGCGATGTGGGGGATGAACATGTAAGTCCCAAGGAGAAAGAAAACATAGTAAACCAGGACCATTGGAATCGATCTCCTTGCAGGCGCCTCAATATCATCCGGATCTCTTTCCGTCCTTGCGTATGCGTGATGCAGAAGGTGCACGGATCGGTAAGATGAAATCGAAATCAGCGCTGGTAAACCACAGAGAAATCCAATCCAGCGATTTAATGAAGCACTCCTAAACATGAGGTTGTGACTTGCTTCATGCATAAGAACAGCAAGCCCCATGATTACGAAACCCATGAGGAGATAGCTGAAGAGCTTTACCACGAGGAGGTCAAAATGCATCACCGTAAAAGCTGCAATGCCCCAGATGGTAATGAAGTAGAAGAGCCTGACATTGTTCCTTGTTTCGATTCGTTGCAACTCCCGAATCGCAGATAGTTTCTCCCTTGAGATCTCTTTCCTGTTAGTGAGAAGGAGATCTGCTGGATTTTCACAAAAGTAAATCTGTGCAGTCCTTGTTTGGATCGTATTTGCCTGAACAACAGAATTTGTTTTCATTCCTCTTCAACCAACAAATTGTTCACGACGACCAATCACTCTCAACCGTTTATGCCACTGGCAAACAGAGTGGCAGATTCTTTCCGCCTGGACTCCAAGCATTCACAATAAACCTTCCCAGATCAAGGAGGAATCGAGAATAGGATTTGTAGACCTGAGCGTTAGTCTGCTTGTACTCGTCAGCCAGAAGTCGATGAAGCTTCGGAAGATTGTACCACGGTATCGCCGAGAACAGATGATGCTCGATGTGATAATTCAAATTGCACA
>JAHEZR010000014.1 GCA_023251005.1 Ignavibacteriota bacterium
GCGTCAAAACCATGACTAAAGGTTTTGACGAGCGCAGGAAGATTCAAGACATCAACCCAATAGAACGGATGAGGAGAGATTGGCTCCTTGATATCAAGGACGCTCACCTTGTGTGCACGGCTGAGATAATCGACGACATACTTTCCAATAAGTCCGCTGCCGCCTGTGACGAGGATATTCATCTGAGAATGGCCCTTTACAATTCAATTTTTGTACCAGGAGCTGGAATAGATACTCCATTTCTGCCTCGCTCTTTAAGACTAGCGGCCAATTTCTCTGCACGTTGCTTCTCGCCGTGGACCAGGAAGATGTTCCGCAGCTTTCTCGGGTTGAATTGTTCAATGTAACTCACGAGCTCATTGTGATCTGCGTGAGCGCTGAAAGAGTTGAGTACGACGACTTCCGCTTTCAAGGAATATTCATCCCCAAGGATCTTCACCTTCTCCCATCGGTCGACAAGTTTTTTGCCCAGCGTGTGATCAGCCTGATATCCGACAATGAGGACGATGTTTTTGGGATTCTCGATATTATTGGCAAGATGGTGGAGAATTCGCCCAGCCTCGCACATCCCTGATGCAGCGATGATCATGCACGGTTCGGTGATACCATTTAAACGCTTCGAGTCCTCGACGCTCGAAATGTATGTCAGCGTGCGAAGGCCGAAGGGGTCATCGTGTTTCAGAAGATAGTCTCGAGTCTCTGCGTCAAAGCATTCCGGATGAAGTTTGAAGACTTCTGTCGCATTCACTGAAAGGGGGCTGTCAACGTAGATTGGAATTTTCGGGAGGCGGCCTTCCGTCCACAGTTCGTGGAGAAGATAGACGAGCTCTTGCGTCCGACCGACACTGAATGCCGGCACGATAACCTTCCCTCCTCGGTCCACGGCACGTCCGAGCATCTCCTGAAGTTTTGCTTTCATATCCTGAGGCGGGTCATGGGGCTTTCCACCATAGGTACTTTCTGAGATTAGAACATCTGCGTCTCCGATGAATTCCGGGTCTCTCAGGATTGGCATGTTACGTCGGCCAAGGTCTCCGGTGAAAGCGAGCTGTAAACTTTTTCCATTCTCGTTGATGCTGAGCATCGTAACAGCGGAACCGAGAATATGACCTGCGTCGTAAAAGGTTGCACCAACACCCTTCACCACTTCGAACGTCACGTGATAGTCAACACCTCTGAAAAGGCTGACCGCGCTTAACGCATTGGCAACGTCATAGAGCGGGGTGACCTCAGGGTTGTTATGATTGCGATTCCTTCGGTTTAGATACTCTGCGTCTTTCTCTTGAATGTGTGCGCTATCGACAAGCATTACGGCACAGAGATCGCGAGTCGCAGATGTTGCGTAGATGGGTCCACGAAACCCTTGCTTCGCCAGTCCGGGCAAGTTGCCACTGTGATCAATGTGTGCGTGGGAGAGTACGACAGCATCAATGGATTTCGGTTTGAAAGGGAAATGTGTGTTTCGTTCTCTCGCTTCTGCGCGGCGTCCTTGATAGAGTCCGCAATCGAGGAGGATTTTCCTATTGTTGACAGAAAGCAGATGCATCGAGCCCGTGACGGTTTGAGCTGCGCCGAGGAATTCAAGTGTCATGAAGAGCAGTGAGTGTGAACAAAGGGGAAATGCACGAAAAACTTAACAAGAATGAAAGCGAAATGCAAGGAACCTTGACATTCCAATCAAGAGGAAGTTTTGGTTGCCCTTCTTCGAGGTCGAAAAATCTAAGACAAATATCGCACCTTCAGATTTTGATGAAAATTCTCCTGCGATACAGGATTGTCATCAGACCCAGCCAGAGCAACACGTAGCTGATCGCAAAGAGGAGAGACCCGTTGAGAGGACCGGCGAGTGGAAGAAATACGTTTTGATAGAGGCTTGTCTTCAGTGCAACATCTTTTCCATCTGCAACACTCACTCTGATAAGCGTCAGGATGCGTGCAAAGAAGCTGGAAAGGAAAAAGACAGCGATCGCATTCATGCCATAGATGACGAATGGCTTCACCCATTTCTTGTGGCCTCTTACATCGACCAACCAGTAGAACATCGCAAGAAACTGAAGTGCCATCCCTCCCATGAACACAGAGTATGAGCTTGTCCAGAGATTCTTGTTGACGGGCAGCCAGATGTCCATGATGACACCCAGGAGGAGACCGATATTTCCGAAGACGAACAGCCCCGCGGTTTTTTCCAACGGGGTTTTCTCCGATCGCAGCCAGTGACCGGTGAGCACGCCGAAAAGGGTCGTTGAGATTGCCGGCAGCGTACTGATGATTCCTTCGGGGTCCCACGTTGGTTTCCACGTGTGTCCGTGAAGCAAGAGATTATCTACGTAGGCGGCAAGGTTTCCATCTTTCCCGAGAACGCCTGCCCCGTAGCCGGGCACTGGAACGAGTTTCATGAGCAACCAATAGACCATCATCAGCACAACAGATGTGGCTGCTTGTCCCCTCCATGTGGTTCTCAGAACGATGAGGGAAGTGAAAAAATAGCAGACTGCGATGCGCTGAAGCACACCGGCAATTCGAATGGTTGAGAAATCGTAATAGGGAAAACCGTTGAGGATTAGGCCGAGGGCAAAAAGGACGGCTGACCGACGCATGACCTGGAGGAATATTTGCCCCTTGGGATCTCCTCGACCAAGCCTCCGGCCAAACGAAATAGTCATCGCGACGCCGACGATGAAGAGGAAGAATGGGAAAATGAGATCAGTGAACGTCCAGCCATGCCACTCGGCGTGGGCGAGAGGGGGATAGACGTAGCTCCAGCTTCCCGGGTTGTTCACAAGAATCATGCTGGCGATCGTGAAACCGCGAAAGGCGTCGAGGGAGACCAATCGCTCAGCAGGCGCTGAAGTCTCAGAGGGCATGCTGTATGATCAAGAGTGGGATTTCATTAGCATGAGACTATGGTTTACATGTGCCCCAAGGAAGCGTCCGTCGCAGCATCATCCAAGCAAAATATCTGTTTTATTTAATTAGCTTGATGCGGAATGTGCTCCCCTTTCGAGGTGCGCTCTCCTTTAGAGTCAAACGGCCGCGGTGGTAATCCTGGATGATGCGCTTCGATAGGCTCAGTCCAAGCCCCCAACCTCGGACCTTTGTGCTATAGCCCGGGCGGAAAATGTCTTTTCGGTGTTTCGTCTCAATTCCCTTTCCCGTATCGCTCACGTCAATGTAAAGAGCATTCTCTCTTTCGAAGATCGAGAACGAAATATTTCCCTCGCTGTCCTCAATCGCGTCGAGGCCGTTCTTTACCATATTTTCGAGAACCCATTCGAACAGTCCACGATTGACGTTCGCGTAGAAGGCTTTCTCGGCTTGAAGAGAAAGTGTTATGCGTTTTCCAGTCTGAGGAATTCTCTTCTCAAAATATCTGATAACGCTGTTGATCACCTCATTGAGATTTTCTTCTCGCAAATCGGGCTTGGAGCCGATCTTCGAGAACCGCGCAGCAATCTTGTTTAAGCGCTCCAGGTCTTGTTCCATCTCGGCAACGGTCGCCTCGAGTTTCGGATTCCCGTCGGTGTGCATCTTCATCAACTCAGTCCAGCCCATCATACTCGACAGCGGCGTGCCAAGTTGATGCGCCGTCTCCTTCGCGAGTCCGACCCAAATATTGCTTTGCTCGCTCCGCTTGATGTAGCTAAACCCGATGTACCCGATGAGAATGAAGAGTCCACCGATGCTCAGTTCGATGTACGGTAGCCACCGGAGTTCTGTGATGAGATAGGATTCGTCGTAGTGCACATAGCTGAGAATCACAGTGTCTTGAACTGCGACTTTGATGGGCGTGTACTTTGCATCCATCTTCGCGATCAGGGTGCGGAGGAAGTTTTCCTGTTCGGCCTTCGACTTGGAAGTATCGAGAGGGACATTTCGAATATTGAGGAAGTATGGCTCGAGGGGATTATTCGATCGGTCGGTCTGTATAATTGGAAAATCGATGGCGCGAATCAGCTCTTCGAAGAGAAAGCTGTAATCCCCGAGTGCCGTCTTTTCGTTGGCAATGTACTCGAGCGACTTCGCATAGAGATCGGCGACCTCCCGCTGTTTCCTCTCCAACTTCTTGACGACGTTTTGTGTGTAGAGGAGCGTGCCGATGACAATCGCACTTGCAACGACGAGGAGAGCGATTTTGAAGTTCCCGGATCTAAGATTCACCTTCATTGGTCACTGCACCTCAGCATCAAACAGTCTCAAGCACGATTGTTTTATCTCTCTGTGCACCGACAGAAACAATCCACACTCTTGTGCCCGTGTACCGTGCCATCGCCTGGATATACTCATGAGCTGGTTTAGGCAGTGCCCCGTAGTCGGTAGCGCCAGCGATTGAGGTTCTCCATCCGCCGAAGGACTCGTACACGGGTGTGATCTTTTGGAGTGACGTGAGGTCGGTCGGAAAGGTCTTCAACATTCTTCCATTGTACTGGTAGCCAATGCAGATCTTGAGTTCATCGAGATGATCGAGGACATCCAATTTGGTAATGGCGATTCGATCGATGCCGTTCACCATTGCTGAATATCGTGCGCTCACTGCGTCGAACCATCCACAACGACGCGGTCTGCCTGTGGTTGCACCGTATTCATCGCCGAGTTCTCTTAGTCTTTCACCTAACCCGTCAGTGATTTCCGTAGGGAAAGGACCGTTCCCGACCCTTGTTGTGTAGGCCTTCACAACGCCAATGACAGAATGAATCGCGGTTGGCGGAATGCCGAGACCTGTGCATGCACCACCGCTTGTCGGATTTGATGATGTGACGAACGGATAAGTCCCGTGGTCAACGTCGAGAAGCGCCCCTTGAGCTCCCTCAGCGAGGATTCGCTTTCCATCCTTGAGGGCACAGTTCAGATACCAGGCGGTGTCGGTGACATATTCATCAATCTGCTTGTCGAACTCTTGATACTCGCAAAGGATTTTGTCAACATCAAATTCCTCTGATGCATAGACTTTTTGAAGCAAGAGATTTTTTTCGTCGATGTTGCGTCTCAGTTTTAAACGGAGTGTCTCACGGTCGAGCAAGTCCACTATCTTTATTCCTGTCCTCATGAACTTGTCGATGTAAGCTGGCCCAATCCCTTTTCCCGTCGTGCCGATTTTATTCTCACCCTGTTCCCAGATTTTGTCGAGAAGTTTATGGTAAGGCATGATAAGGTGGGCATTGTGGCTGATGAGGAGCCGCCCTTTGATGCTGATACCGAGATTCGTGATCTGTCGAATTTCTTCCATCAGAGCAGCAGGGTCGATCACCGCACCGTTTCCGATCACACAGGTTACATTTTCATGGAGGATGCCGGCGGGAAGCATGTGAAAAACATATTCCTTCGCTCCGAGCACGACGGTGTGACCCGCGTTTGGTCCTCCCTGATAGCGGGCGACGATGTCAACGCCCTCGCTGAGGAGGTCAACGATTTTTCCTTTACCTTCATCGCCCCACTGAGCACCGACAACAACATCAACGGGCATGGTCTGGATTCAGCCTGACAGCGTTGCGTCGAGATTACAATCTCGACAAATCATGAGTATAGGCGTGCACAAGGTAATGATGAGTGTGCATGTACGAAGAGGATTCCTTCGGAGGATGCACACGGAAGAAAAAACCCCGACGTAAGATAAACAATCGGAGTCTCTTGTTTCAAGGCAGCAGAAGACTTTTATTGGAAACTTTCGACAGCTTCTTTGATCGACTTGCGATGGTCGAACACTTTTGAGAGCTTTGTAACGGTAAAGAGGCTAAGGATTTTCGAAGAGGCATTTGCAAGTTTGAGATCGCCCCCGGCATTCTTCACTGTCGTCAGGCCGCCGATAAGCATGCCGAGGCCGGAACTGTTCATCAGGTCCACGCCTCCAAGATCCAAAACGAATCTCTTCTTGCCCTGGCCGATGAGGCCGTGAATTTGCCGATTCAACTCCGTTGCGTCTGGACCGCCTACGACCGGCCCATTGAGCGAAATAATTGTTATCCCTTTGTCGTGCTTAATCTTGAAATCCATCTCACACCTCGCTTCAGGCGGCGGCTCTCACTTCTTGGAGCTTCTTCTTCCGGTACTGAGTCCAATCGAGGACCATTGCGCTCGCAACGTAGATGGAAGAATAGGTGCCCGAAATGGTCCCAACAAGGAATGCAAAGGCAAAGCCCCTGTTCACTTCTCCACCGAAGAGAAAGAGAACGACAAGTACCATGACCACCGTCCCCGACGTGATGATCGTTCTGCTGAGTGTCTGATTGACGCTCTTGTTCATGATCGTCGCAAGGTTTTCGCTCCGGTAGATCTTCAGGTTTTCTCGAATCCGGTCGAAGACGATTACGGTGTCGTTGATCGAAAAACCGATTAGCGTGAGAAAAGCGGCAACCATGTTCTGCGTCATCTCGAGATTCAGATAAGGCGAGACACCATTGAGAAGCGAGCAGAGACCGAGAGTGACAAGGACATCGTGAAAGATCGCAATGACTCCAGTGACTCCATAAATGAACTTGAACCGAAAGCCGACGTAGATCATGATGACGATAAGCGTCGCGATGATGGCATAAACGGCATCCCTCCTCAACTCATGTCCAATGCGTGGACCGATCTTGTCCTCTTTGAGGACGCTAAACGTGTTGGTGGGGAAGGCATTCTTGAGTGTTTCACGCATCATGTCGCCGACAGTCATGCCAGGGGCTTGCTCGCCTGTACGAATGAGGATATCTCGATCACTCCCGAAGGTCTTGATCTCACTTCGTCCCAATCCGATTTTATCCAGTGCACTTCGGATCTCACCGATCGCGACTGGTTGATCAAATCGGAGAACGAGCTCGGTTCCACCGAGGAAATCAATTCCAAAGCTGATGCCCTTTACAGTAATCGAAACCAACCCGATTACAAGTGTTGCGACGGAGATAAAGTACCAAATCTTCCGTTTCGACATAAAGTCGATATGTGTCTCATGAAAAAGTCGCATCGTTCGTTATTCTTCGTTCATCTAATCTTGTCAGCCGAAGTTAATCGTTGCTGCACCGCGTTCTGTCATGCTATCGAAGATCACCCTCGTGATGACAATTGCAGAGAACATGCTTGCAGCTATACCAATCATGAGGGTGAGGGCAAATCCTTGCACCGGTCCTGTTCCAAATTGATAGAGGATCACGCCGCTGAAGAAGGTTGTAATGTTCGAATCGAAGATTGCGTGGAAGGCTTTGGAATAGCCTGCGTCGATTGCTGCACGGAGTGTTTTCCCGGTAGCAGATTCCTCCCGGATGCGCTCATAGATCAGGACGTTCGCATCAACGGCCATGCCGATTGTGAGAATAATTCCCGCGATGCCTGGAAGAGTCAGTGTGGCCTGGAATCCGGCAAGCACACCGAGGATGAAAAGAATGTTGAACAAGAGAGCAAGGTCTGCGATCCCCCCACCTGTTCGGTAGTAGGCAACCATAAAAAGTACGATGACAACGAATGCGATCAAGGTGGAGGAGAGTCCCTTGTTGATGGAGTCTTCGCCAAGCGATGGTCCGACGTTTCGTTGCTCGATGATATCCACGGGGGCAGGCAGAGCGCCCGCTTTGAGGACGATCTCGAGGAGACGCGCCTCTTCGATATTCTCCATACCCTCGATCTGGGAGTTTCCACCGATGATTTTCCCCCGTACGACGGGAGCAGAGAATACAGAACCGTCGAGGATGATGGAAATTCGCTTGTTGACGTTCGCACCGGTAATCCGGGCCCAGTCCCGGGCGCCATCACTATTCATCTCCATCGTCACAATGGGCAAGTTGCTACTCGGATCGAATGTCGCACGAGCATTCACAATCACCCCGCCGGTAAGCTCTGGATCTTTTTTCACTGTATAGAGAACGTAGTATCGCTTGGATTCTGAAATAAACAAATGCTTCGCAGACCAAGCGAATTGAAAGTCCGGTGGGATAAAACGCTTGACGTCAACCCGGTTGAGAATGCGGTTTACTTTTTCTCGGTCCTCTTCCGCAACGAATGCTTCACCGCTTCCCCGTTGATCGGGGCGGGCAAGAAAGAGGAAGGGGTGTTCTTTTGCCTGTTCAGCCGCGGTCTTTGGCAACTGTGCGTTTAGGCTGTCTGCCTGAGCCGTGGCTGCACGCGACGTATCTGTCTTCGCCGCTTGCTTAGAAGTATCGCTCTTCGAAGTATCGGTGATGGGTTTGCCGGCAAGAAATTTGTCAATCGTGTCCATAATCTTGTAAGATACTTCGGGATCCCTGAGCAGTTTGAACTCGAGGAGCGCCGTTCCCTGGAGTAGCTGTCGGACCTCTGCTTCCCTCGTCACGCCGGGAAGTTCGACGATGATGCGCCGTCCACCGAGCTTCTGGATCGAAGGCTCGGAAACGCCGTATTGGTCCACGCGGTTGCGGATGATTTCCATTCCCCGGTCAATTGCATCCGTTGACTCTTTATCGAGATTACTGATGATGTCATCGTCGGAATCGCGAATATTTCCGTAGTAGCGGCTTAACCGGATCCCCTTCTCCTGAAATTTTCTCTTCAGGATATCCAGCAGCGGAACTTCAGATGTCGCGGCTTCTCGGCGTACGTCGGGAAGAATTGTGTTGAAGTTGTCATCGCGACTCTTCGCTTTGGCCTCCAACATCTTTAGGACGTCGACTTCGAGAACTACCCGCATCCCTCCCTGAAGATCCAACCCCAATTTCAGGCGCTTGAGTCTCGCGTCGTGGATTGCGCTTTCGTGCTCCGCGATGTACTTCACGCTATCGTCGCCGGAGAGGCTGCGCGACTCTCGAGTGTATCGACTGTCCTTGTAGGTTGGGTAGAGGAAGTAAACGGAAAGAAGAACGGCGGCGATGATGATGATGATCTTCGTCAGATTCTTCCGCACGCAGGACTCTCCCACTCTGATTGATGATGAATGCGCTCGGTGTTCATCTGGAATGATTTCGTGTGCTAAAGGCTTCCCAATATAACCTATCCTGCCACCAAAGTCAACATCGATGATTGCATTTTAAGTCGATTTCGCTTATATTGAAACGTGAAAAGAAGAAATCAGACACGCATCGTTTTGAAGAGGAGCGTTTTGTGACATGTCGATCATGACCAAAATGCGAGAGAACATGGCTGGGATTTTCGCGGTCTTTGCCGTCATGTTCATTCTCTATATCATCTTTGATTGGGGTATGGATTTGCTCGGCCGTCGGAGTCGAGAGCCGAGCGATATCATCGGGAAAGTGAACGGGCGACCAATTCACTACAGGGAATTCTCTGAGTTACTCAAGAATCTCTCCGACGCTCAGAAACGACAGACAGGAAGAGAAGCGGACGAAGAAGTGTCGCAGCAATTCCGTGAGCAAGCTTGGACGACGATCATTAACCAAGCTTTAGTCGACGACGAAATGAAAAAGCTCGACCTTAAAGTCTCGGACCAGGAGCTTCTTAATTGGGTTCAGGGCGAGAACCCTCCGGAATTTCTCGTCCGTCAATTTACTGATTCCACTGGAAAATTCAACCGCCAGGCTTATGAAGCGGCAATCCGCGACCCACAAAACAGTGCAATCTGGGTCCAGATTGAGAATGCGCTGCGGAAACAACGCGCACAGGAGAAATTCCAAAGCGCTCTCCTTGCCTCCATACGGGTTACTGAGGGCGAGGTTCGCGACCGCTTTGTCGACCAGAACCTCCATCTCAATCTCGAGTATCTATTCCTTGATGCGGCGAAGATGGTCAGGGATTCCGATGTCGTTGTGACAGACGATGAAATCAAGAAATACTACAACGAGAATCAGGGAGAATTCAAACAACGCGCGACGCGCAAGCTCAAGTACGTGCTCTTTCCCGAAAAGGCAACAGCCGAAGATACTGCGGGTGTCCTGCGGGACCTGACAGAGTTCGCGCGCCAGGCGAGAAGTGGTGGAGATATGGAAGTCCTGGTTAAGTCATATTCCGAACTTCCTCTCACGAACTCGTTTTTCAAGCGTGGTGAGCTCAGCGCGATCAGGGACAGTGCAGTTTTCTCTGTGAAGCTTGGGGAAGTCATCGGCCCGCTGCAAGATGTGGATGGGTACCACGTTTTGAAGGTGCTTGAGGAACGAGAAAGCAAAGAGGAATCCATACGTGCGAGTCACATCCTCCTGAATGTGCCGCCGGGCAAAGACAGCATCGAGGTGTGGAAGAGAGCGCGGGAGCTCTACCAACGGGCGAAGAAGGGAGAGGACTTTGCCCAGCTCGCGAGGAACTTTTCAAGCGATGGGTCTGCAACGAAGGGCGGAGATGTCGGATGGTTCGGAAAGGGGAGAATGGTAAAACCCTTTGAAGAGGCGGCATACAAGGCAAAGGCTGGCGAGGTTGTCGGGCCGGTCAGAAGCCTGTTTGGACTTCACATCATTAAAGTAACGGAGCGGAGTAAGCGTGAGGTGAAAATCGCTGATCTCTTCGTGAGCGTCAAGCCGAGCAGCGAGACGAAGACAAGGGTTCGTGATCGTGCAAATGATTTCCAATACCTTGCATCACAGGGTGACTTTGACAAAGAGGCAGGACTCAGTAAGTATGAGGTGCAAGAGACGCCGAGATTTTCGAAGGGGACTGTGATTCCAGGAATCGGTTTCAGCGATGAGATTCAAAAATTTGCCTTTGAGAAAAAGCTTGGTGAAGTGAGTGATCTCCTGAAAACTCCGAATGGGTATGGTGTCTTTAAGACTACTGAAGTGAGAGAAGAAGGTGTGGCACCGCTTGCCGAAGTGAAAGAGACTATCCGCTCCAAAGTACAGATGAAGAAGAAGATCGCCAAAGTTGGGGACTATGCGCAGCAAGTGAGGAGCAGGCTTCAGCCAACGGATAGCCTCGGGGTTGTCACAACCTTTGACACGACGCTCAAGGCCTCGAAGACGGGGAATATCACCCCGACCACGTGGCTCCCGAACATCGGTCGCGATTATGAGTTTATCGGGAAGGCGCTCTCGTTGAAGGCGGGGGAGGTCTCTCAACCGTTTTCCTTACAACGCGGCTCCTACATTGTAAGGCTTCTGAGCCGGACCGAGCCGGATAGTGCACTTTATCAGTCGAAGAAAAAAGAAATTCGAGACCAACTGCTGCAGGAAAAGCGCAATCGATATCTCGCCGAGTGGCTTAATAAGCTCAAAGAAAAAGCGGATATCGTTGACAACCGGGATCGATACTTCCGTTAAGCGTAATTTAATCCGTGGGATGAATTCTCATCATGGCTCGCGGGAAGAAACTTTTGTGGGTGTTGGTTGCACTATTTCTTCTCTCCGATGTTCTTCACGCTTCTGAGCGAAACAGAAAATACAGCCTCGCTCTGAAGGGAACTTACACTTCCACCTCCAAGCTTTTCCCAACTCCCGATGCGATCCAAGAATTGCAGCGCACCCGCTCGATTGAAATTAACGACATTTTTGGTTATGGAGTTGAAATCCGTCGGCAGCTTGGTGATGAAAGTATTGAGGTGGGTGTTGGCGTAGAGTACATCCACACGACCAAGACTGGCCTCGCGGCAGTCCCCGGAGGATCCCCGACGCTCCGACTCCCGGTTGCGGATGGATACCGATTTGTTCCTCTCGAGTTCACCGGATACTTCATCATCCCTTTCAGTTCCGAAACAGTGAAGTTTTTTATGGGTGGAGGTATGGGGTTTTATTACGGCGACCGCATCTATCAAGTAGTAAACAGAACGGCACAAACTGTGGAGAATCGGGTCGCGTTTGGGATTCACGTCCTCACAGGTCTAGACTATTTCATCAATCGATCTTTCTCAGTACGAGGAGAAGTAAAATTTCGCGACCCACAGTTTGAAATGACGAGCAAATTCACGAGTACGAACGTCGAGTACGGCGGTAGAACCTATCGCCTGAGTCAGCAGCCCTTCGACTCGAAGGTCAACCTTGACGGTCTCGTCGTCACGATCGGAGCGGTTTTGAACTTTTGATAGTCACCGAAGGACATTGGTAAAGCTAATAGTTGTGAGTTTTCAATCATGAAGAAAGATATCATCTACCTCACTGGTTTCATGGGGAGCGGGAAGAGCACGATCGGCCCCATCCTCGCCAATACGATTGGTTACGACTTTGTCGACGTTGATAAAACGATCGAGACGACCGCGAACAAAACCATCATGGAGATCTTCTCGAACAATGGAGAGGGTTACTTCCGTGAGCTAGAGAGGAAAGTTGTCCAGGAAATCAGCGGAACCCATGGCTCGGTCATTTCCCTCGGGGGTGGAACGGTGACGAAAAAGGAAAACCTCGCCGTGATCAAATCAACTGGTGTCCTCGTCTATCTCAAGGCAGATCCGGGAGAAATTTTTCACCGGTTGAAGTTTAAAGCAGATCGGCCGCTGCTGAAAAGCAATGGGGGAACAACTCTCGACGACGGTGAGCTGCTTCAGCAAATCATGAGGCTCATCGAGGAGAGGGAGCCCTTCTACACGCAGGCCGACATTGTCGTGAACACCGGAGGGAAGAAGATCGGCCACACGGTCGACGAGATAGTACGAAGGATCCGAACCCTCATTGAGTGATCGCTCCTCTCCGTTATGCAGACCATTCCCGTCGATCTCGGGCCTCGAAGTTACCCCATCTACCTCGGCAATGAGATTCTAAGCAGCATCGGACCAATCTGCCGCAACGAAGGGATTCCTTCCGTCCTGACCGTCATCACCGACAAGACGGTTTCCAAGCTTTATCTGTCCCATGTTGAGGATAGTCTGGCACACCACGGCTTCACTGTTCACAGCATCGCTATTCCTCCGGGTGAGCACCAGAAAAGTTTGAAGACGGCCAATAAGATTTTCACAGAACTGATCGAGAGAAAAATTGGTAGGAAGTCGTCGATTGCGGCACTCGGTGGAGGCGTCGTCGGAGATCTCGCGGGTTTTATCGCTGCGACTTACCTCCGGGGAGTTCCACTTGTCCAAATCCCGACAACCCTTCTCGCCCAGGCAGACAGCTCAGTCGGCGGGAAGGTCGCAGTGAACCACCCGCTGGGCAAGAACATGATTGGTGCATTCTATCAGCCGAAGTTTGTTCTTTCGGACGTGACCGTTCTCCGCACGCTGCCTCGCCGTGAGGTGATCTGCGGTTTAGGAGAAGTGATCAAATTCTCCATCATCTCCGACGAGAAACTTTTTGAGTTTATTGAACTGCACATCGAGGACCTCCTCGCCCTTTCGTCCGATGCCGTATCCACAGTGATTGCTCGCTGCTGTGAGATCAAGGCGTCTTTGGTATCCAAAGATGAAGTGGAAAAGGGAGAGCGAATCATTTTGAATTACGGCCACACTGTCGGTCACGCATTAGAAGCAGCAGGGGGGTATCGCTTGCTGAAGCACGGCGAAGCTGTTCTCGTGGGAATGTGGGTGGAGAATATCGTCGCGTTTCGCCGAGGATCAATCTCCAGAGAGGCCTACGACCGCATCCAGCAGCTCCTCCAGCGATTGATTCCTCATCTGCCAGCGCTCTCGATTCGAGAGGAAGATGTTCTCACAGCGATGGCGATTGACAAAAAGTCTGTGGATGGAAAAGTCCGGATGGTGTTGCCAAAACGCATCGGGGAGGTTTTTGTCGCAGAAGGTATTGGGAGTGAAGAAGTCCGCACCGCGCTGAGAGAGCTCCACCTGCATCCCGCTGTCTCGTGAATCTCCCTACCTATTCATCTCAACCGTTCCACTGCATGAAGTTCATTCGTCTCACGCTTTTCATGCTCACGAGCTTCTCATTTGTGTGTCCAGACACTTCCATCCCCCAATCAATTCATGCTGGAGAGAGCCCGGGTCCGAGATTACCCAAGAGAGAAGTACGCGCCGCCTGGGTCGTGACCGTGCGAGGGGCAAACTGGCCGAAGTCATTCGATCCTGAAGAGCAGAGGCGCGCACTCGTTTCAATTTTTCAGACAATGAAAAATGCGAACCTCAATACGGTTGTTCTTCAAGTTCGTGCTCGAGGCGATCTTCTGTACCCTTCACAGTATGAACCGTGGGCACAGTGCCTCACGGGTACACTCGGGGGCACTCCACCTTTTGACCCACTTCGCTTTGCAATCGGGGAAGCTCACAGAGCAGGATTGGAACTCCACGCATGGTGGAATGTTGTCAAAGTCGCTGATGGACCTGATCGGCCGCCGTCCACAGTTCCGCCTCATGTTGTGAATGCGCACCGTGATTGGGTGCGGCTGTGGGTGAACCGGGACCGCAATGGGAAGACGACGAGCACGGAATGGTGGCTCGACATGGGAATCCCGGAAGTCCGTGCATACCTTGTCGGCGTTGTGATGGAGATGGTTCGAAATTACGAGCTCGACGGTGTCCATTTTGACTATCTTCGCTACCCGGGTCCTGAATTCGACGATGAAAAAACCTACGCTCGCTATGGGACTGGGCTGCCAAAGGATGAGTGGCGTCGGGAGAACATCAACAAATTCGTACGAGCAATCTACGATAGTATCATAGCCATCAAGCCAATGGTGAAAGTTGGCTCGGCACCTATCGGCATTTACAAAAATCTGCCGGGCGCAGAAGGCTGGCAGGCTTACGTCGAACTCTATCAAGATGCGCGGCGATGGCTGGCGGATGGAAAACAGGACTACGTCATGCCACAGCTCTATTGGAACCTCCAGGGAAACCCAAAGTTCAATGTTCTTGTTCATGACTGGCAAGCAAATTCTTATGGCCGACACGTTTACGCCGGTGTCGGCGCTTACAAGCCGGTTGTCCTCGGTGAAATCCCCGCCCTCATCGATTCAACGCGTGCAGCTGGGGCTCTCGGAAACTGTTTCTTCACGTATGATGATATCAGCAAGGTACAAGTCTTCGCTGATCGATATCGTTCCATCGCACTCATTCCTCCAATGCTTTGGAAGGATAGCATTCCGCCAAATCCACCTTCAAACCTCATGGCGGCAGAGGAAGACGGTGGACACTACCTTCTGCGCTGGGTACCCCCAACTGCCGCAGTAGATGGAGATAGTGCAAAGCGATTCGTCATATACCGATATCTTGGCAGAGGAGTTCGAATTGATGATCCATCGAATTTCATCACGATCCTGCAAGCGAATCAGTCAACGTACCGCGACGAAATAAAGAGGCCGTCGTCAGTTCAATACCGTTATGTTGTCACCGCTATGGACAAAGGAAATGTGGAGAGTCTACCTTCGAACGAAACAACGGTGATGGTGGCTGAGCTTGTTACTCTTTCCCTTCCATTCCAGCCGACGCACTTGCTTGCACAAAACATTCCTAATCCGTTTTCCCAATTCAGCTTTATCGCATATGAATTGAAGGAACGAGCGAAAGTTGAATTAAAAGTTTTCGATGCTGGAGGAAAAGAGGTCTCCACTCTTGTAAGAGATGTCCAGGACGCTGGCCGCTACGTTGTGACACTCGATGGAGATAAGTTTGCAGAGGGGCGCTACACTTACACTCTCGCTGCAAACGGGTTCACTGCTACGAAGTCCATGGAAGTCTCGAAATAGCTTCTCCATCTCAATCCCCCTCACCTTGCTTCTGACGCTTAGAATCTCTATCTTTTGAAGGAATTACAACTCGTGGGATCATGGTAAATTTCACTGAAAGGCGACTGAAAGAGCTCTTTGACAACTTCAAAGGAAGACGCGTCGCCGTCGTCGGTGATTTGATGCTCGATCGTTATTTCTGGGGATCGGTGGCGAGGATCTCGCCCGAAGCACCGGTTCCAGTTGTGGAGGTCGAGTCTGAATCTGCACGGCTCGGGGGTGCAGCAAACGTTGCTCACAATATCAAATCACTAGGGGCGGAGCCAATCTTGATAGGTGTTGTCGGTAAAGATAATAGTGGCGACCTTCTTCGAGATCTACTGATTGAGAATAAATTTAGCACGTCGGGTTTGATTGTAGATGAAACACGTCCGACAACGGTCAAAACGAGAGTGATTGCACACAACCAACATGTTGTCCGGATAGACCGCGAAACGAAGACAGAGATTTCCTATACGCTTCAGCACAGAGCACTCGACGTGCTCCGTCAGAACATCCATAGTCTTGATGCAATCATCATCGAGGATTATGACAAGGGAGTCATCGTAAAGAGTTTGATCAAACAAATCGTCGATCTCGCGAATGAGTCTAAGAAGATTGTTACTGCAGACCCAAAATTTAACAATTTCTTCGAGTACCGAGGCGTCACCGTGTTCAAGCCGAACCGCAAAGAGGTCGAAGAGGTGATGGGCATTAGGCTCCTCGATGAGGGAACGGTTTCGGAGGTGGGCAAGGCTCTCTTGGAGCGGCTTCAGGCGAAAAACGTTCTCCTTACCCGGGGAGAGAAAGGGATAACCCTTTTTGAGGGGGATGGAACGGTCACGCATGTCGCCACTAAGGCGAGAAGGGTTGCAGACGTTTCCGGTGCGGGCGATACAGTCATTTCAACTTTGACTGTTGCTCTTGCCAGTGGCGCGAGCACACGTGAAGCCGCAGCCCTTGCGAATTACGCCGGCGGCGTTGTCTGTGAAGAGGTAGGAATTATGCCGATCAATCGAGAAGCCCTCTTCTCCGCCGTAATGATGGACTCTGTGGCGTAGAGAACTTCCATGGGACGTGTTGTGAACCTGAAAGATCTGGTTTCTGTTCGAAACTCTCTGCGCTCTCAAGGCAAGCGGGTTGTATTTACAAACGGCTGTTTTGATGTTCTCCACCGCGGCCACGTGGAGTTTCTCAATCTGGCAAAGGGATGCGGAGATATCTTAATGGTTGGCCTGAATAGCGACGACTCCGTGCGGCGGATCAAGGGAAAGAATCGTCCGATTGTTCCCGAAGAGGATCGGGCATTCATTCTGTCGAACCTTACAGCAGTTGACTACGTAGCAGTCTTTGAAGAGGACACCCCTCTTGAAACAATCACCGCCCTCTTGCCAGATGTTTTGGTGAAAGGTGCGGACTGGAATCTTGACGAAGTCGTTGGGAGGGAGGTCGTCGAGCGTAATGGAGGGTCGGTGAAGACCATCCCTCTTGTCCCCAATCGATCAACCAGCGACATCGTGAAGAGAATTGTGCAGGATTTCAGCGGCAGCGGATAATCCGCAGTTTTCCCCTTTTGGAACGAGGAGCCTGTGAACAAGGGTTGGAAAATAGTTCTGATCGGTGGGTTGGGTCTTCTCCTCCTCGCCCTTCTCTCTGTCGGCTTCACTCAAACAAAAATCTTTCGCGACTGGCTGCGCGGGTACGTTCTTTCAACAGTTCACAAGAACACCAACGCACAGCTTTCCCTTGGTGACTTCTCTGGCAGCCTCTTCACTGGATTGACGATCACCGGCGTTTCACTGAGTCTGCAGGGAGAAGAACTTTTCACTGCAGATCTCGTCGAGCTCCGGTACAACCCGCTTGAACTTCTTCAAAGACACATCGCCCTTGGAAAGCTCGTCCTCTCGCACCCAAAGTTCGCTCTAACACGCTCACGGGATAGAACGTGGAATTTTGAGCATCTTCCAAAACAACCGCCGGATTCGACAAGGTGGTCTGCCGCATATCCGTGGGCGATTGAACTAAAGTCACTCGAGATTACCGGCGGGGAGTTTTCTCTCTTTGATTCATCAAGCACGGTCGTTCCTGAAGGACAAGCCTCAGCTTCTATGCCGGCGAGGAATCCTTATGGACAAGTTGTTGCGCGGGATATCAAGTTGAAAATTTCTGCTGCAATTTCCGCTGATAAGCTCGAGCTCGCGATTGATCAACTGAGCTTTGAGTCTCCAACCTTTAGAACGCGCGTAAACAATTTCTCGACAAATTTTGAATACTCAAGACAGAGTTTCAATCTGAAAAAGTTTTCTCTCCACACTACTGGCTCTGCACTGACAGCAAACGCAGAAGTCCAGTTTCCGGGGGTTGCGAGATCTGCTCAGGGTCCGGCTTCCAGTAAAGGTCGAGCTCGCCTCACTGTTGACGCCCCCAAACTGAATTTGAATGAACTTCAGAATTTCCTCCCTGGTTCGCTGTTGTTGGATGGAGATATCAGTTTGAGTGCCGTCATCAGTGGGACACCCGCGGAACTTCGCCTCGAAAAGTTCGATCTGAAAACTGCGCAGTCGGAACTGAAAGTCGCTGGGCAGATTCACGAGCTTTTCGATCCGAAAAATCGGACACTCGACCTTGCAATCACCGCAGCCTCGATTGACCTCTCTGAGATCTCCACCTGTTTCCCGTCGCTCGATCTCCCTGACATGAGTCATCTGAGAAAAGTTAACCTCAAAGGATATTTCAAAGGAGTTATTGAGAATTTCGACGCTCAATTGCGGGCTGACCTTCAAGGAGTCGGGGAATTGGAAGCCGTCGGCCATGTTGACCTGGGAGCACCAAGTCCGCAGTATCGTGGGAAATTTTCAACACGTGGGCTCAATCTCGCTGCTCTTCTTGACAACGAGCAAGTCAAGAGCAGGTTGAACAGCGCTGGCGAGCTAAGCGGCAAGGGTGCGAATCTGGATGATCTCGACCTCACGGTATCCCTGGCCATCGATTCATCAGAAATCTCGAACATTCAATTGGGAAAGTCGCAGCTGTCGATTAATGCAAGAGATAGAAATCTTCGCGGCGACGTCTCAATCCAGTCGGACGCCTCGATGCTGCATGTCCAGGGTACGGTTGATCTCCAGAATCGGACAGAGTCTGCATACGACCTCCGAGGAGAGTTCACATCACTTGATCTTGCAAAAATCCTTCAGGACAGAGATTATCGAAGTGACCTTAACGGAAGGTTCACGATGCAAGGATCTGGAGATGATCTGGATCGTGCCAGCGGAAGCTTTACTCTGAACTTCACAGAATCAGCTTTTCGTGACCATCGGTTTCAAGGTCCAGGAGTCGGGATTAGCCTCGATCAGCATAGGCATGACAAAAAAACCGTACAGGTAGATTCTCCTTTACTCAATGCGCGGGTGGAGGGTGATTTTCACCTGAAGCCCTTTTTATCGCTGGTAAAGTTCCAGGTTGGAAACATCGTTCGTTCAATCAAAGAACGCCTCCCCTTCATCGACACGACTCGTGTGCCATCGTTAGCAGCAGGAACGAAAGTCCAGCCCCCTGTTTCACTAAGGGCGAGTTCATTTACAAAAGAGTACTTGAACTTCAAATATAGTGTCGAGGTGAAGAACCTAACACCGCTCGCGGTTTTCGTCGGTGAGGAAGACTTCAATGCAAAAGGGAGTATCACCGGATTTGTCGTCGGGAACTCGGATGATCTTCTCCTCGGGGCGACAGCCGCCGTGGACAACTTTTTCTATCGAGGAAAAGAGAATAAGATTTTAGTCTCAAAAGGGAGGGTCAATCTCCAAGTCGACCACCTCAAGCAAGAGAACGTCCTCGATGCAATGGAAAACAAAATCGATGTTGGAGCCTCAACGTGGATTCTTAATGGCCTTCGCGTAAACAATCTCCTTGCTTCAGTGGATTATCTCCGCGGCCGCGGATCTTTCGAGGTCAAGGGTTTCGTTGATTCCACACTTGCAGTCGAAACGAACGGGACGGTTGCTGTCGAACGGGACGGATACATTTGGAATCTCGACAATTTGACTCTTGATTACAGAGGTTACATCTGGAGTAATACTGCGCCGATCATTGCAACGATTGATACGACCGGTCTAATGTTGAAAAACACCGAAATGGTTCATCGCGAAGAGCGTCTGCGCGTTTCGGGGGGCATTCTGCCAAATCGTGACCTTGCGTTAGGAATTAAGCTCCTGAATTTTCAGCTTCCCAACCTTCGTTATTTCCTTTCTGGCGAAGATGAAAAGAAATTGAGCGGGTCACTTTCTGCCGATGCTACTCTTAGCGGTCGTCTTAGTGATCCAAGCTTCGAGATCACCTCAAGCTCGAAGGATTTAAAGTACGCAGCGATTCCATTCGGGACTTTCCAGGCTGAAGTAAGATACAGTCAGCGGAAGGCTTCGGCGAGAATTGAGCTCAGCTCACCCGCTTCGACTCAGACAAAACTGCCCGATCTCCTTGTTACCGGTTCTGTGCCGATTGATCTTGCGTTCACCCATGTTGATAATCGATTCCCAGACGGAACTCTCGATCTACAAGTCCAGGCGAATGGTTTCCGGCTCGATCTCCTCGATCCGTTCGTCCCAGTTTTTGATGAGCTTAAGGGGCGTCTCTCGGCTGATGTTCACTTTGGCGGATCGACGATGAAACCCATGTTATCGGGATCAATGCGAGTCGAGGATGGAGAGTTTGTCTTCGCACCGAATGGGCTAAAGTACTACGTCTCCGGTACGCTTGAGCCACGGGACGATAAAGTTATCATTTCGAAATTGAGTGTCCGGAATGACCCGAAAGACGAGGAGGCCAAAGGACTTACCGTTGCGGGTGAGTTTACGGTAAGCGAGTTCTCTATCGGCTCATTTGATTTTACAACGCGGGGACAGCTTCTCATCCTCAAAGAAACTGCACGAAAAAGTACTACGTCGCCTTATGGTAATCTCCTGATCGGCATTGGAGGTGACGATATTCGATACCATGGATCGCTCGACCGATCGTGGATCACGGGCTCAGTCCTGGTCAAAACGATGTCGATCACTTTTCCCCCTGTAGCGCTGCTTTCGGCAGCCAGGTCATCGAAAACCTTTTCGTACGTAGTCGTTGACGACACGTCCAAGCCAATCGAGCATCGCGAGGTCGAGGATAGCTTGACGAGTGATCTGTTCCCAATGACGAACAATGGAGGGAAGAAGGAGATAGCCCTGCATCACTCACCGGGCACCTTTGAAAAACTTCTTTCGGGGATGAGAGCCGATGTCTCTATTGAAACGCAGGGACCTACAGAGCTGAGGATGATTTTCACGTACTCAACAGGTGAAGAGCTTTTCTCGGAGCTTCGCGGAAAACTCTTCTTAGTCAAAGATGACTTCGGCACTCACCTCACCGGTGATGTGGAGGTTGCTCAGCGCTCCTACTACTACTTCTACAAGCGTTTCGACGC